>JAZDIW010000162.1:0-3623 GCA_043804575.1 bacterium | reverse complement strand
AGAAGGCCATAGCCCATCCCCATCACGACACCGCCATAGACCTGCCCGCATGCCTGCGCGTAGTTGATGACCTTGCCGACTTCGTGGCACGCCCAAACATCCAAAACGCGCACCTGCCCCGTTTCGGTATCCACTTCGACTTCGGCTGCATTCGCTCCATAGACATAGGTGAAATACGCGATGCCCTGACCGTGCTCTTCATGCCATGTGGTTTTCGGAGCCTTGTGCCATCCGAGCGCCATCAGCGAAATGCCATTGGCGAAAGCTCTGTCCGAAAGTTCCTTGAGACTTGCCATGCGCTCATCACGACGCCATAGCGCGTCCTCTCCCAAGCGAAAGTCGTTGCTGTTTCCTCCGTAAGTTCGTGCTGCGAACTCTAAGAGCCGCTTTCGCAGCGCGATGCTTGCATCATAGGCCGCGCCGCCGCCCATAATCGTCGCGCGCGACGCAACTGTCGCTCCGGAATCCGGCACACGATCCGTGTCCGTGTTGAGGAATCGGATGCGCGGAAGCGAAATGCCCAGCACTTCAGCAACCACCGTGCTCATCGCGGTCTGCGCGCCTTGACCCATATCCGTGATGCCGGAGGAAACGATGACCGAGCCGTCGGTTTGAATTGCAACGAGTGTTCCCGCCGCATCAATTCCTTCCGCGCCGAGCGAAACACCGCGATAGCTGCACGCAAGTCCAATTCCACGCTTAACCGTACCAGCTTCTTTCTGCCTTGTGCGATTCTCCGCCCATTTCTTTTCAAAATCGTAAGCCCGCGCGACGGCATCGAGTGCTTCGACAATCGTCACCTTGCCCGGCAGTTGCTGGCCCGTCGGAGTCATATCACCGTCTCGATACGCATTCAAGCACCGAATCTCCAGCGGGCTTTTGCCGATTTCCTCGGCGAGTTCGTCCATCAACGACTCTATCGCGAAATTCACTTGCGGTGAGCCGAATCCGCGCATCGCACCCGTGTAGTTATTGTTCGTGAACGCCGCGCGCACCCGTGTCCGCACCCACGGCACGCGATAAGGCCCTGCCGCCTGAACGGTCGAACGCCAAGTGACGAATTGGCTCGTCGAAGCATACGCGCCTGCATCCGCGAGAACGTCAATTTGCATCCAGCGAAGCTGACCATTCTTATCCGCGCCGATTTCATAATGCAAGCGATACGGATGACGCTTGTACGATTCAATGAACGACTCTTCGCGCGAGTTCACCATCTTCACGGGCCGACCCGTCGCAAGTGCCAAAAGCGCCGCGCGACAGGCAACCAAAGTCGCTGCTTCGTCTTTGCCGCCAAACGAGCCGCCCAATGTCGTTTGAATAACTTGAACTTTGTTCAGCGGCAAATTCAATACGGCGGCCAGTGAGCGTCTTGTCGAGAAAAGATTCTGAACAGAACCCTTGACAATAATTCCGCCATGTTCGGCTGGCCAAGCGACAATTGCCTCGGGTTCGATGTAGGAATGCTCCACATGTTGTGTTTGATACGTGCGTTCGAGCCTAACCGCAGCATCAGGTGGCGTTTCGCCTTCGCCGTGACGGACTCGATGCTCAACGAGCAAATTTGAGCTTTCGTGCACAAGCGCCGCACCGGATTTTAATGCGTCTTCGGGAGTGGAAATCGTCGGCAACGGCTCATATTCGATTTCGATTTGTTCCGCGGCAAAGCGAGCTTGCTCCTCCGTTTCCGCCGCCACCATCGCGACGCCATCGCCGAAATAGCGCACCTTGTCATCGGCCAAGACGCGCTGATGCGGAACAAGAATCCCGAAGCTGCGCGCTCCGGGAATATCCTCAGCGGTAAAGACGGCACGAACACCGGGACACTTCCGCGCCTTCTCCGAATCGATGCGCACAATCCGCGCGTGTGGAATTCCAGCACGTCTGACAGCGCCATAGAGCACATGGCCCGGTGATTGGTCTGCGGCAAAAACGGCCTTGCCGGTTACCTTGCCGATGCCGTCAACACGACGATGTTGAGGACAGGATTTCATTTTGAAAGAAAAGGTTCGAGGGCTCGTTCGAGCAAAACGCCCGCAACCTGCCTGCGATATTCCGCCGTTGAGCGAATGTCGGTAATCGGTGAAATTTCTTCGCGCACCGCTTCTCTCGCTTCGGTGATGAGCTCACGCGAAAGCAGCCTGCCTTGGAGCAAACTCTCGGTTCGGGGCGCGCGAATCACCGTCGGCGCAACGGCACCGAGAGCAATCCGAATCCACTCGATACTTTTGTGATGCACCAAGGCTTGCACCGCCACATTCACTTTCGAACACGCAACCGCCTTGCGGGGCCCTATCTTCAAGAATGTGCCGCGCTCGCGCGCATCGGGCAACTGAAAATGGGCGGCCACGAGCAGTTCATCACCGCGACATACGCTCTTGCCAGGCCCAAGAAAAAATTCTCGAAGAGGAATCTCTCTTCTCGAGCGAAGCGAATGGAGTTCAGCCACCGCGTCTAATGCAATCAGCGCCGGAATGAGATCGCCTGCGGGAGATGCATGGATGATATTGCCCCCGATCGTGCCGCGATTACGGATTTGCACGCTGCCGATCCCTGCGGCAGCATGAGCCAAAACCGGAGCGTATTTTGTCACAATGCCACTGTGTTCGATTTCACTGTGCGTCGCGCGGCTGCCGATGCGAATGTGATTGTCTTCCTTGTGAATTCCGCACAGTTCGTGCACATTCTCGAGTGCCAAGAAGCTCGCAAATTTGTCCGGATTGTCCTTGCGCAAAACGAGCAAATCCGTCCCGCCCGCAAGCACTTTCGGCGGCAGCTCTATAGCAAGAAGCTCCAAAGCCTCTTCCAAACTTCTGGGTGTGAGAATCTGCATCATCTAACTTGCTTCTTGGAACCTCGTCGAATCTCGATCATTTCAGCCACGATCGCGACTGCGATTTCTTCGGGAGTTTGAGCATGTATCGCAAGACCAATCGGCATGTGCACTCTTTCAATATCCTCGGCTTGGAATCCTGCAACCGTCAGTTCCTTCCGAAATTCAGCTGCCTTCACGCGACTGGCAATCACCCCGATGTATCCGGCGCCTTTCGGCAAAATCTCTTTTAAAATTGCGAAGTCCAAATCATGCCGATGCGTGACAATCGCCACGAAATCAGATGGTTTCAATTTGAGTTCCCGTGCCTGGGCCACAACATTGCCGGTGTGCACTCGAGTCGCGTGAGGATGCCGCTCGGATGCCGCCATCTCGGCTCGTTCATCAAAGACTTCTACTTGCCAACCAGCTTCTGCTGCAATCGCTGCTGTTGCCCTGCCCACATGTCCGCCGCCGAAAAGATAGAGCACCGCGCGCGCAGGAGTCGGCGCGAAGAAGACCTCCATTTGACCGCCGCAAATGCTCCCTGTCGGCACGCCCTCCGCTTTCTCATCGAGAGCATAAGTGCGCATGCGCGCTTGCCCATCGAGAATCGCCGCTTTTCCTTCTTCGATAGAAGCACTCTCGACGGCACCGCCGCCAATCGTTCCAACACACGAACCGTCCGCGCGCACGAGCATCATCGCTCCAGCTTGTCTGGGCGTCGAGCCTTTCGTGCCTATCACAATCACCAAACAGAAAGCTTGGCCTGCCTCGGCGAGCCAACCCGCTTCTATCAAGACTTCGTGACTCA
>JAZDIW010000161.1:0-6906 GCA_043804575.1 bacterium | reverse complement strand
GAGAGCGTCCACTCCACTTTCAGCATGCGAAAGGATGCGACGGCCATGCCCCACCCCACGGGAACCAGCAGAAGGAAACTGATCGCGGCGCCACCGGAGAGAATCGGCGGCCATCCCATCAGGATGGGGAGTTTATGCAGGAATATAAAGGGCGAAATGCCCACGGCCGTGCACAGAAGCAGCCAACGATTCTGATTCTTCTCCCAGAGGTTCAGAGGGCGCCAAGAAACATAAACCAATCGACCCAGGGAAAGCAGGATATAGACCACCAAGAGAAAAGCGAAAACGACTCCGAAGAGAAAGGCATATCGAGAGATCCACAGAAAATCTCCGGACAGCGTCGCAGCGCCATAGGAGAAACCGGCCAGAGCCAATAGCAGCGCAAAAGGAGCATAGAAGAACAGGAGTCGCATTCCGCGGCGAAAGGATGTCCGGCGAGGAAACCGAAACAGAAAATCCGCGAGGGAAGCCGGAAGAAACAGGTAGGCGCCAAGCCAAGTCAAGCCATAGAAGGTACGCAAGATGGGCGACGCAAATACCGTATTGTGTGATTCGAGCAGGATCGCGATGCTGGCAAGGATATTCAAACGGAGAAAGGCGGATACGGTTGGATCGCGACCTCCCGACCACCAGACCACAATACCCAGCAAGGCAAAGATAAGCCCGATGATTTGATTCAGAACCACATAGCCGGTGGCCATGGGTCGCTCAGGTCCAAGGCGAATCTCAAAAAGGGAATCCCCGCGTTGAATTTCGAATGTTATCGTCTTCCCCGGCAATAGGCGGTGAATTCCCCATTCCGCTTGAACGGAGTTCGTGATGGCGCGGCCGTCTATGGAGCAAATGATATCGCCGCTGCGCAGACCGGCCTTCTCAGCCTTGCTGTTGGGTAGGATGTTCTCAATGAATATTTGGCCTCCGTAGCAAGCGGTTCCAAATGCCATTTCGCGCCGCTTCACCAAGTTGAGAGTTCCCGCGATGGCAATAAGGGCGACCAGCGCAATCAGACTCACGCGCTTGACGTAGGCTCCACCTTTCATCTGCGGCCCTCATACTCCGCTAGCACGCGATTCAAGTGAGTCCGTTCGATGCCAAGCCGACGCGCCGCTTCCGTCTGATTTCCGCCACAACTCCGGACAATTCCCAAAATATGCTGCTTCTTAAACGCTTCAACGGCCGCGCGTAAATCCTCCGTCATAGCAGAAGACAATTCGGGCACCGAGAAGGGAAAGGAAAGCCACATGGACGAGGGAATTTCGGCGGACTCACTCAGAAGGGCAATGCGTTCCACATGATGAAACAGCTCGCGCACATTGCCGGGCCAAGGATACTCTTTCAGAGACTCCATCGTCGCATCGTCCGGCATGCTGACATGGCGATGATACTTGCGACGGCATTGCTGGATCATTCTTTCGGCAAAGAGAGGAATGTCGTCTTTCCTCTCGCGCAAGGGAGGAATCTGAATCCGGAAGGTATTCAAGCGATAGAACAAATCCTTGCGGAAGTTGCCTTTCTCGATTTCCTGATTCAGATTGCGGTTCGTCGCCACAATCACCCGCCCTTCAAACTCCAGGGACGATATCCCTCCGACGCGTTCAAAGACTCGATCTTCCAAGGCTGTCAGAAGCTTTGCCTGGCAATTGGTCGGCAGCTCACCCACCTCGTCCAGAAAGAGCGAGCCTCTGCCCACCAGTTCGAGCTTGCCCGGCTTTCGACTGACGGCCCCCGTAAAGGCTCCTTTCTCATGACCGAACAGCTCGGACTCGAAGAGAGTTTCGGTGATGGCGGCGCAATTGACGCCGACGAACGGTTCCGCAGCCCAAGGAGAGCGGGAATGAATATGGCGTGCCAAAACTTGCTTGCCTGTGCCGGTTTCGCCTTCAATGAGGACCGGCTGATCACTCAAGGCGACTTTCGAGGCTTCCGCCAGCAGGGTCTTCGTGGCCTGCGTTCTTCCGAGAAACTCGACCAGTTTCTCCTGCGTCAACTCGCGAAGACGAAGATTCTCTTTGCGAAGTCTCTGCGTGCCGAGAGTGCGGTTCACCACCACCTCAAGCAGACGCATATCCACCGGCTTGACCAGAAAATCCAATGCTCCGCGCTTGAGCGCTTCCACCGCATCCGGAATCGTTGCCGTGCCGGAAATCATCACGATTGGAACTTGAATCGCGTCTTCTTGCCAGCGGCGCAGAAGTTCCAGCCCGCTGTGATCAGGCAAACTGAGGTCGAGAAGAACCAAATCGAAAGTCGCCGACCGAATCGCCCGGTCTCCCGTCTCGCCGTCCGGTGCAACGGTCGAGACGAATCCCAAAGCACTTAGCTGGGAAACCAAGGTCTGAGCCACTGCGGGATCATCGTCAATGATGAGAATGTGTTGGGGCATGGATTCTTTTCCCTCCGCCGGATATTTCATAGTAATTTACTGCAATTTTGGTGAAAGTCAAAGTGCCGAAAAGCGCATGAATTGGGAGACAACTTGGGACAGGAAGTGAAAGGTGCGAATCTATGCGAAGATGTTTTGCAGGGTTGCAATTTCCCATGAAAAGAGTTACTATGTTGGCGTGAGAGAAAAATCGCACCTACGAGCCCTGCCAACCACGCAGGATTGCATGTATGAATCTAATTCTCTGCTCCATCATTAGGGAGAGACCATCATGGAGACAATCGAAGCCATCTATACTCGAAGGAGTATTCGAAAATACGCGAGTGAACCCATTTCCGAGGAGATGATTCACGAGCTGCTCACCGCCGCCATGTATGCGCCGTCTGCGGGCAATCAGCAGCCGTGGCATTTCGTCGTAATCACAGAGCGCAGACTCCTCGATGCCATCCCATCTTTCCACCCGCACGCCAAAATGCTGAAACAGGCACCGGTGGCGATTCTGGTCTGCGGAGATCCGACTCTCGAGAAGTACAAAGGGCGTTGGATGCTCGATTGCTCCGCCGCGACGCAAAATATCCTACTTGCCGCGCACGCAAGAGGCTTGGGTACCGTGTGGGTGGGTATCTATCCTGAGCGAGAACGAATCGAAAACATGCAAAGACTATTGAATCTTCCTCCGCACATCATCCCGCTGGCTCTCATTCCCATCGGTTATCCAGCCGAGCATGTGCCGCAGCCGGAGCGTTTCCATATCTCGAAAATTCACTACAATCAGTGGTAGGAGAATCTTCGCATGAACACAAGATGGTCGTATCTCCTATTCCTATTCCCCATATTCCTTTGCTGCCAGAATCAAAAGGCCGAACACAAGAGCGCCGTCGTGGCTCTCTATTCAGACAAGGGCTGCTGGGAAGAATCGGTGCGGGCTGCCGAGAAGATGTTTCAATGGATGGGATACTCTGTGGAATCCGTTGATGCAGACTACATCAACACGGTGGGATTGGGCACTTTCAGAATCTTGTGCGTCCCGGGCGGCGACATGTATCAATATTCCCAGGACATCTCCTCAAGAGGCAAGTTGAACATCAAGAATTTCCTTTCGGAGGGCGGAGGCTATGCTGGAATTTGCGGCGGGGCGTACTTCGCCAGTAGCAGGGTGATTTGGCAAGGGAATGAGCTTTTCATGACTCCCCTGTCGCTCTTTGCAGGTACGGCGCAGGGACCCCTGAACGAAATCGTTCCTTACCCGAACTATGGCATGTGCAAAGTCAATGTATCGGACACTGCACACGCCATCACGCAATCCGACTCACTCTCTTTCTGGATGCTGTACTACTGGGGACCCGTCTTGCTGCCGGACGAAGGCGCGAGTCTGGCGATTTTGGGCAGGTATGAGAGAGGAAATCAGCCGATGATGCTGGCCGTCGAATACGGCCGGGGACGCGTGTTTTTGATCGGTACACATCCCGAAATCGAAGAGGACAGCGACCGCGATGGGCTGACTTTTGCCGATGAATTAGATGACCAAGGATCCGACTGGGACCTCATGAAAAAAGCGGTCCGCTGGTGTTTGAAAGAAATCGGATAACCGGAATTTCTACTCTGAAACCCAAGGAGGATTGACTATGCTGAAAGAATTCAAAGAATTCGCGATGCGCGGCAATGTGGTGGACATGGCCGTAGGTATCATTATCGGCGCGGCCTTCGGCTCCATTGTGAATTCGATAGTCAGCGACATCATTATGCCGCCCATCGGACTGATATTGGGGAATGTGGACTTCTCCAATTTGTTTGTCGTCCTGAAAGAAGGAACGACTGCAGGACCCTACTTCTCCATCGCACAAGCAAAGGCAGCGGGAGCCGTCACATGGAACTACGGCATCTTCGTGAATACGATTATCAATTTCGTAATCGTCGCTTTCGCCGTGTTCCTTCTTGTCCGCGGTGTGAATAAGTTGCGCAGGGAACGAGAAGTCCTCCTCGCCGCCCCCTCAACAAAAACCTGTCCCCACTGTCTCTCAACGATTCCGCTGAAAGCGAAAAAATGCGCCTACTGCACTTCCCCCATAGACGCCGTCTGAGATGAACCGGCTGTCGGAAGCAATGAGGAAATACCTTCTATTGGAGCGTTCTTGATGAAGCCGAAAAAAACATATCCTCTTTCTTGCGCTCTGCTCTCCATCATCAGCATTCTCACCCTAACGGGCGGAGCATGGGCCGATACGACCTCGTCGGCGTGGAAAGCTCAGATGGAAACCAGTCTGGGTCTGACTCAGGCCGTCTATTCGGATAACTGGACGGGCGGCGAGGCCGGCTCCATCATCTGGGTGTCGGATTTTCATGGCAAAGCCGACAAGCAACTGGCCCCAAGCTGGTTTCTGGGCAATGAACTCAAACTCGCCTTCGGCCAAACGCACAGCCAAAGCAAGGAAACGAAGCGTTGGGCGGCGCCTCAGAAATCCTCGGACAAAATCCGATTTGATGCGATTTTGCGGCTGACTCGGGGTTGGGTGGTTGATCCGTATGCGGCGGGAACTCTCGAATCTCAGTTCTTGGATGCATCGGGAAGTAAGAAACGCTACGCGAATCCCATGGATCTGACCGAGACCATCGGCATGGCGCGAGTCCTTACGAATGTCCCGGATGTCCGCGTCATGTCGGTTCGTTTGGGAGCGGGGTTTCGCGAGCATATCACTCGACTGGATGACCCTGTTGATCCAGATAAAACGCTCTCGAAAACCACCACCGATGGCGGAGTGGAGTGGGTGACGGATTTGGCCCTCGGTTCCGCGAAGACCAAATACAGTTTCAATTCAAAGCTCACGCTCTTTCAAGCGCTCTTCAACTCCGAGGCGGACAATCTGGAGGATCAGCCGGGCGCGGACTATTGGAAAACGGTGGACATCAATTGGGACAACACTCTTCGAGCTAATGTGACCGCACTGCTTCAGGTCAGTCTGGCGTGGCAGCTACTCTATGACAAGGAGATTTCCACGGGGGGCCGCTTCAAAGAAACCCTTTCCCTCGGCATCGCCTACAAACTCGCCTACCCGTAGAAATCGGCGTGAGATAACTTTGTGGGGTTCGGAGGTCTCTGTCAGCAGAATTCCGCAGGAAGGCTTCTGACTATCTTGACGGTTTCGAGGCTCACCCGAATGACCTGTCCAACAAGGCGGACGATGTATTCCGGGTCATCGTCGCGGTTGGGGTCGGAAACGATGCCGCTCCGTTTGTCTTCCTTAATGTGATACTGGTCAATGACCCAGTCGAGCGCACTGCGGTTGCCGAGTCGGTAGTCAAAGGTTTCGGCGGGAATTCCGGCAAGCGTCAACGATGGATTCACCACGAGCTGCGTCTTGTCTTTGGAGAGGCGCATCTTTTCCACATGGTAGGAAAGCGGCACGCCTTCGCTTTCGATGAATGTCAGCTCGTAGGGCTCCATCTCTTCGTAGTTCAAGTGCAGTTCGGCGAGTTTCCTGCCTGCATCGGCAAAGGAATGGAAGTCCGGCGCGAAAGGAAGGCGCGGCAGCTCGCGCTTCAGATTATCGGCATAGCGCTCCCGATACCCGAGATGGTGGAGCAGCCCATAGACATAGTGGAAGATATCCCACTTAGAAATTTTCTTATCGCCATAGTGCTCTCGGAACTGCTTCAGCGCCCAGTCGGTGATATTCTCCCTCCGATTCGTGCCGTCTTTTTCATAGGTGTAGAAGGGGAAGCATTGGGCAGGGTTTGCAAAAAAGTTATAATCAGGTATCCAATGAGAGACTATAACTGAAAACGCCTTATTTCCGTACTGCCCGATGATCACCACAACGTTTTCCAGTTCTGCCCGATTCGTCGGAAAGATCTCGGGGAATACTGCTTGCCTATGATTCAGAATGTTATCAAAATATATGTAGGGTTTGCTAAATGGTCGAAACAGACTGGGTCGTACATTTGATTCGTTTACTTCTGCTCGTACCCCACGAACGAATACCTCCTTAAGACGGCTACTCCATTTGATAAGCTTAGGATCGTTCGTAACGAAGTTGTCGATCCGTGCAGGACTCTTGGATCGTTTCCAGCGGTCCATCTCGGAATTGTACGTTTCCGTAAGTCTGGAAACGCTTTTAACAAGAGAACGTCTATCGAAGTTGTACACCCAAGCATCTCTTGCTGAGTTTATCCCCACTGAGTACTTTGCGAACACCCATTCCCCGTGTGAACTTCTGTTTTTCTTACCTTCCCTGGTTGCAAGAGGTACAAGAGACGAGTATTCTATCGCGTGCATGACTTGAAGCCAATTGCCTCTATTGTCAGGTTTCAAATCATTCCATGGCACACGTGCAACACTGGCCATTTCATTTAGCCATCGATATTTCTCTTCCTTGCGCCAAAGATCTGGAACACGGTGATAGTGTATTTTCTTGGCGATATGCCTTTTGTGCTTGACAGCTACCAAGATTCCGACACCAAGTTTTATGCCAAAAACATTATGGGTTGTACCAGTTATACCTGGAATCTTAGAAATGTTTCCGTGA
>JAZDIW010000160.1:0-7702 GCA_043804575.1 bacterium | reverse complement strand
GTATTTGGGTTGTCAAGAGGCCCTCAATTGCAGCCCCAAATTCGCCGGTGGCGTTGTCCGAACACCCGAACTCAAATAATTCGCTGGCGGCTTCTTCATAAGTCCCGGCATAAATTATCTCTGCCGAAGGGAGCTTTTCGAAGCAAGATTTCACATAAGCAATGTGGAATAAATCATCCTCTACGACGAGAATTTTTCTTTGTGTTTTTTCAGGGTTCATATTTACCACTATATAGTGGTTCTTATATAAATAGTTATGTTGTCGTTTTAACGACAACAATGTTTAAATAGCCGCTAATCTTCCGGCCAGGATGGATATGCCAGCCACGCTCAAGGAAATTGGATTAAGCGACGGCGAAATCAAGGTCTATTTGGCGTTGCTCAAACTTGGCGCGCTGCAAGCCAGCAAAATCAAGGAGGACACCAAGCTGCACCGCACCACCATCTATGACTTTCTCGAAAAGCTGCTCAATAAGGGGCTGGTCAATTACGTGATCAAGGACGGCGTCAAATATTTCAAGGCCACCACCCCAGAAAAACTCTTGGACTTTGTTAAAGAAAAAGAAGACCATGTCCGCGACATTCTCCCGCAGCTTCACACCCTCGCCTTGCCCGACCTTGACGCGGTCAAGGTGGAAGTGTACAAGGGCGTCGAAGGCCTCAAGACCATCCTCAACGATATCCTGCGCACCGGCAAGCCCCTTGCCGGCATGGGCATTGACGAGACGAAGTTCGAGCGATTTCCCGTCCTCCTCGAGCAATTCTTCAAGAAAGAGGAAAAAGCCGGCATCAAGGAGCGCATGCTGACAAGCGAGAAGGCCGCCCTGACATACCGCAAAAAGACCGTCGAGTACCGCTACATTCCCCAGGACTATTTCAACCCCACGGCAACCCTCATCTATGGCGACAAAGTGGCGGTCTTTATCTGGGAGCCATTTACCGTCATCGTCATTGACAACGCCCAACTCTCGGACAGCTACCGCAAGCACTTTGAGCTGCTGTGGGCGACGTCAAAAAAGGCGCCGAAAACATCAAAGCAGATTTGAGGGGACGTACCGGTTACGAGGTCGTCCTTCGTGGCGCAGCGCCTTGTCATATTTGAAGAACTCGCACAGGCAGCCTTCGATGGCCATCAGATTCAGGCGCCTGCCTTCAAAGAGGTCGGCAGAATCGATGTTGAGCCGCCTAAATTGCTCATACTGAACTGACTCCAAATAACGGATCGCCTCAACAGGATCGTATTTGCCCCGAAAGATCCTGGAAAGACCCCGCAGACACCCTGGGCCGCACACCACGTGCTCCGACTCGTTGTACAGCTTGGAGTTCCAGTACCCGATGTCCACGCAGATCTGGTAGGCTAGGAAATTTCCCAGCCCCTTGATGCCATGCAAAGTGTTGAACGTGAAGTCTGAATCCTGATGGACAAGGACGTCCTTGGCCATCCGCGGAATGTTGCGGTGGATACCTTCAAGGATGGTGCACACCTTTTCGATTTTGTCCTTGCCGGGGATAAAGGCGTATCCTGAGACGATGTGCGCATTGGTAAAGACTGGCTGGGTGCGCGCCAGTTCACGCAGGCGGCTTTCGAAGGCTGCGCGGTCAAAGGACGTGACGGATTGGATACCGACCGCGTCGAAGGTCGCAATCCGGTTGAACAGCCGGTAGATGATGAGGTTGAAGATGACGTCTTCTGCCGACGTCAGTTTTGGAAGGATTTTGTTAGTGACGTACAAAGTGCCAGGATCCAAGTCGCGAAAGATGTTGGTGAACTTGTAGGTCTGCAGAATCGGATCGTCGGTCCACGGAGGGGCGGAACCGGCTTTTCGCTTGCGGTAGATGCGGTGGCGCTCGGCGGTAAAGGTGAAGAACAGGGACAAATGATCCGGGTCGGTGGAAAACGTTGCTTTCATCCGTTGGGTTTTACTTGGATCAGTATAAATAGGCATCTGAAAGATGGAGAAATGTTTAAATACGCCATGTTGGTTCCATCCATCATGGACCCCTACCTACCTCAGTTCTTTGAAGAGTTGGACGACCTGAAGGCGTACGCGCCGCATTGCGCGACTAAGTTCCAAATTCCAAAAGATCTGGTTGGGATGGAAAACCCGCCAAACACTTTTCCATACATTCCTTTGGAAGAAATTCTTATTGAAGCCCATCGGCTAGGGGTGCACCCCCGACAGTTTCTTGACCAATATGCGCGGGAATGGGACTCCATGTTCTTGCGGCAGCTTCGTTCAAACGACTCACATCCGCACCACAGTGCCTACAGCAATCGCCACCTCATATTAGGCGCGGCTATTACTGCCTACCTGGTCTTGCGAGCTGAAGGATCTTCTACACTTGCGACACCCGAAGAGACCGACCCCCCAGAGCCCTCACTTGGATTCCCTGACAAGATCCCCTAAGTAAGCGCCAAAATTGTCCCCTGGCTTTTACGCCATAACCTTTAAAAACCCCTTCCGGATTCTTGGGATTGACGCGCCGGTGGTTTAATGGTTAGAATAGAGCCTTGCCACGTGTCGAAGGGCGGCGAAAGCCAAGCTTCGATAAGCAAACAGGCTTTGATCCGAGTTCAATTCTCGGCCGGCGCATCGCCCTTCTGGTTCGGGTTCGCGCCCTGTGTGGGGGCGGGGATCGAGTCGTTGCATGTCTTCCTTACATCCGGTCGTGTATGACCTCCTGGTACGCGTCCGTACATCTTCAGGACGCGACATCGAGGTATGCAGCAATCCCAAGTTGTCGGGCGTCGCGGCGCGATCACTTCATGCCGCCCACCGGGGGACGTCATGCCACCTAATCGAATATCGTCCCAGCATCCCGCCCGATCATGCCATCGCCCATGAGTGTGCGCATCTACTGGCACAACAGGACCGTCTGGAGGAGGGGCGGCTCTACTACCCCGTCATCCCTGGTACCGCATTCGCCGACCTCTATGCCCGTCTCTACCCTCGACGATCGACAGGACGCCGCGATGCCTGGAGCCCCCAGGACAACACAAGGGCCATTGACCAGGAGCTTTGGCATGCCGAAAAGCTCGTCACGCAGGTCGCGCGCCAAGCCCAGAACTTTCCCCAAGACCTGCAAATCGAACAGTGGCTGTCCACAGCGTTTCCGGCCTTGGCAGCCCTTCAAGAGCAAGCGCTACTGGAAGACCTGACATGCCTGGAGCGCATGCTAATGCCCCAAGCCCGCGACCGATTCCCGCCTCTGATCTTGCGCGCGCATCTGGCGATGCACTACGCCCTTACACGAGGCTACTCACAGCGGCTTCCGTACAGTGATCTAAGGGAGCGCGCGGCGAGAGCGCTTCCCCACTACCCTCATCCATCCCTGGGGAATCGGCTTCTCGCAGCCATCCCCGACGACACCTCGCAGATCTATCGCGACGAGGTCCGCGTCACCACAGAATGGATGACCGCACTCGACATCCCGCATTGGATTTACTGGCGCAAGCTTGACGCGGCATAACGGCAACTGCTAATCCGCGCCCCGACTCCTGTACAATCCCACGTAGATCAAGGCAGAGCCAAATCAAGAGCCTTCTCCTGAAGGCCTCTTTGCGGCTGGCGCCGTAATATTTTTAGTCGCAGAATTTAAATACTATAACTGGTAGTATTCTCAGATGTCTGATTTCAAATACTTCACGATCGAAAAAGTCGAAGCGCTCAACGTTCTTGGGCTCAGCATTATCCGCGCCAAACAGGCCGACAAAGCCGTTCTCGTGGCACGGCCTCGGCTCCAGGAGGTTCTTGATGCCTGCGAAACCTACAATGGAGACGTTTTTGACAAGGCCGTAGTGCTTCTTAAAGGTCTGATTCAACAACATCCATTCGCGAGCGGAAACCGACGGACGGCATTCCTCGCCGCCAAGGAATTCCTCCGGATGAATGGAAAAATCCTTAAAGTCAAGGACACACCAGACAATGTCCCTGTGTTTCAGGGCATTCGAGAGAGGTATTACGCCGATGAAGAAATCAAAAACTGGCTCAAGACCGGCAGCGTCCGACCGTTTGTCAGATAGCGCCCGCGCCAAGATCGTCATCGAGGAAGTCGAAAAATTCAACCGGCTTGTCAAGGGACACCGCAAACTTCTGGAAGCGCTGGGAAAGGCCTAACTAGTGAATTCTCGGCCGGCGCACCATTTTGTGTGTTTGATGCATGAGCGCAGTGAATGCGCCGGGGGTTGTCGAGGTTTCCTCGACATTTAAAAGTCGCAGGCTTTTGCTTTCCGGGTGCGTGGTCCCCATAGTAAGGAATATTTTATCGATTCCCCTCCGATGCAATTGGATTTACACGAAGAGAAGAAGAACCTCGCCGGAAGGAGTCATTTCTTCCTATATCCAAACTTCTTGTCATAGACTTTGTGGCCCATGAATTCAAGGAGGATGGAGATAATCTCAAACTCATTGCCGACAATCGTGTAGATCATGCGCCAGTAGTCGGGCAAGTTGATCTTCCACAGGTTCGTCACTCCATATGCCTCAATATATTCCTTGGGGATCTCGTCTTTTGGTATTTGGATCCCTTTGTGCATATCGATAAGAAGATTGCCTTTCTCCCGCTCAATCGCCTTGAGCAGCTGCTTATCGAATTTGTTGTCTTTTTCGGCTATTGCCTCACGCAATTGTTTTAACTGTTCCTCAAATACTGGAGAATTCCTTACGCGTGTCGTCTTGTTGGTCTTCATGCGTCAACACTGTGTTCAAGCAGTCTCTTCATCTTGGGGTTTTCGTTGTGCACCCAAAGCACCCCTTTTTTCCCAATCATGATGACTCCCTTTTCTTCCAGGTATTTGAGGATAATAATTAATGTCTGCCGCATGACTTGTTTTGGAAGCCGTCGTTGGAGCTCACTTTTTGAAATAGCAACATCCGCATCTTGCAGCACTTTCTCCACCATGAGCACAGTGTCCAGGCGCGGGTAGTGTAAAACTTTGGTCATCATTTAATTGCCTCTGTATAAACATATGTATAGATAAACGTATATATAAATGTTGCGATTTACAAAAATAGAAGAAGAATTGGACTATACACTCGGAATTCTCGGCCGGCGCACCATTTTTCTGTTACCGCGCACAGCCTTTTGCGTTTCTTATACAGAATTCTTCCCTGGCGCAAGTTTTTCCTTAATTGCCAGGGCGCTCCGCCTAAATTCAAACCATAACAGCCCAAGCAGCGTTGAGGTGCCAAAGACTTCTGCCGTATCTTCGACGACGCGCCAGCCTCGCTGCAGGGCAAAGTTGTGGTGCAGTTCAAGCAATGTCTCCCCCCAATTGTCCAGCCACAAACTGGTGGCAAACAGCGCGCCCGCCAGAAGGAACGGCCAGTGCGTGCGAAGGCGCGGCCACATGATAGCAAGCAAAATGAAGGCCGCGACACCGTAGATGGCCACCACCAGGGGAACTTCCAGATGTTCATGGATCGCGGCGCCTTCGTCGAGGCCCAGGTAGAGGATGACGGCCGACACCGCATACCACGCGCGGTCTTTTTGCGCCAGCTGGAACGCAAAATATGCCGCGGGCACGTAGAGGAATGCGGAATACAGCGACGGAACCGTGCCTTCAATGCCGGTGTGAAACAGCCGGCGCACCGGCGTGCCGTAGCTCCAGAAATGCAGCATGATAAGAAAGGCCCACACGGCTGCACCGCTTCCGCCCAGGATCCAGGCTTGCGTGGCAGGGTTGCCACCGCTCCACTGAGCATAAATCTTTGGGAACCCAAAAAAAAGGGCCACCGAGATGGCAAGCAATGCCACGTCAAGTGCCCAAATAAGGGACACCGTGTGCGGGCTTAGGCCATGATCCGGCGAAAAGAGGACAAGTGTGGCCGGGTTGATGATTAGGATTAAAGCCAATACAAGAAACGCAGGCAGGCGTAGTTTCCACTCCATGACGCCCTCCAGTTCTGGATGAGTTCAAATGGTTTTCGCCAGGATGGGTATCCAAAAGCCTTTTAAACCCCTTTTCACTCCACAAGGCTAAAGCTTCGCCGGTTTCCAACTCGGTTGCTTGCGAAGACTGGATGAAAGAGTCTGATTCTTACATCCGGAGAACCACACCATGGCACGCATGTATAGCCGCCGGAAAGGCAAGTCCGGCTCCACCAGACCATCAAGCCCCCAAAAGCCCGGCTGGGCACCCATCAAGGGCAAGGAGATCGAGATGCTCGTTGTCAAGCTGGCCAAGGAAGGCAAAAAGCCGTCCGTCATTGGCACGCTGTTGCGCGACATCTACGGCATCCCAAGCGTCAAGCTCATCACTAAAAAAACCATCCATGACATTCTTAAGGAAAAACAGGTCCTGCCTGAAATCCCCGAGGACCTCATGGCCTTGATGCGCCGGTCTGTCCTCATCCGCAAGCACTTGGCGGAAAACAAAAAGGACATGACCGCCAAGCGCGGCCTGCAACTGACGGAATCCAAGATCGGGCGTCTGGTGCGCTATTACAAAACCACCAAGAAGCTGCCCCAGGACTGGAAGTACGATCCTGAGAAGATCAAACTGGTCGTTCAGTAAGACGGTTTTTCTTTTTCTCTTATTACTTGTAAACCGTTCAATATTTGAATATATAGAAAATATATAATGTTCTTCCCACACAGTAGTATCAAAAGCATAGATTTAAATAGGAGCACCGCCCTTATAAGACGACGTTCGGGGACTTATGTTCAAGCAACTCATCTTACTGTTCATCGTCTTTTTGCTGGGCGCCATTTCTACGAGCATCTACGCAGAACTGACCAATTCGCCGATCCCTAGCGCTTCGGACCTGGCCTTTGGCAACCCGCCCGAGCAGCCCTCCCCCAGGGACCGCATCACCGAATCCAACATCTTGGTCTACGACGACCGCGTCATCATCCGCGTTGCCGACCCGCAGTGGGCAACCTTTACTGACACGAACTCGATGGACCCCGTCATTGATGCGGGCGCCAACGCCATCGAAATTGTCCCCCAAAGCGAAAACGATGTCCAAGTCGGAGACATCATCAGCTACAAAAGCAAGTTCGCCGACGGCACCATCATCCACCGGATCGTCTACAAGGGACAAGACGAGTCCGGCACGTATTTTGTCGTCAAAGGCGACAACAATCCGTCAAATGATCCAGGCAAGATCCGCTTTAGCCAAATCGAGCGCGTCGTCGTTGGCATCATCTACTGAGGAGAAGAGATCTTATATGACTGATTCAAACAGCCTTGAACTAGTAGTAGACAAGGAGCTGGTGCTGCGCCAGTTTTCCCTTCAGGATACTGACCAGATTTTCTCGTTAATCGACCGCAACCGTGAGCACCTCTCCCATTTCGGAGACACAACGGCGGAAAAATATCCAAATCTCGAAACTGTTTATGCGAGCATCGATTCCCCGCCAAATCCCTCGCGGCTCCGGCTAGGCATCTGGGCGAGCGGGACGCTTGTGGGCAGCATCAACTTGACACCCAACAACCATGTCCATAGTGCCGAAATCGGGTACTATCTTGGCCAGGAATTTCAAGGCAAGCGATACATGACGCGCACCATCAAGAGATTGGTGCGGTATGGCTTTGAGGACCTGGGCCTGCACGAAATTTGGGCGCGTGTCTCCGTAGGCAACCTTGCGAGCGCCGCCGTCTTGCTGGGCTCGGGATTCACCCGTGTTGAAGAAAAGAGCACGGCCGCCGACTGGTACTACTCGAAAACCAGGTAGCACCGAGCACGCTGGGTCTAGC
>JAZDIW010000159.1:0-2124 GCA_043804575.1 bacterium | reverse complement strand
ATCCGCCGGAATCTTTGCCAGCCTTTGCTTCAGAGCTTTCAATCCTTTGACTTCCTCTCTCAGAGAGGCCTCATCGTAGTCCCCAAGCCTCCCGTCCTCGGTATGGACTCCAAGCGCAGTTGCTGCGACCGGATTCTTGCTGAATAAAAAGGACGCATAGTCATCAACCAGGTTTTGAAGCTCGGGTTTGCCTGGCATCGATTACCTCCCTAAATTGGGGACACATCACCAAATTATCTGCAGGTTTACGTGCGCAAAAACTGCCCGAAATTTGCGGATAACCTTGTCGGATAGTACATCACCCAGGGCGCGACGAAGAGGAAAAATGTTCGTACCCGGATGGCCGAAGCGGCCTCACGGAAATTCCTTCTCTCAACGTGACCTTTGGCCTCCCTTTCTTGACCACGCCAATTCGAGTTACCTTTGTTCCCGTGCGGCAGGTGATTGCTTCACTTATTTCAAGAGACTTTCGGATTGGTGCCGTGAAGAGAAGTTCATACTCTTCGCCGCCAAAAAGCGCAGGCGTAAGAGGGTCCTTCCCGAAATGGGCTCCGATTTTGACCGAAGCTGCGCCGACGGGCACAAGTGCACTGTCTATTTCAATCTGAACAGAAGAGGAACAAGCCAGGTGGTTAAGCTCTGTCGCAAGGCCATCACTTATGTCTATCATGGACGTCGCACCATTTCCGCAAGCAAGCCGTCCCTCTTCAAGCCGCGGCTCGGGGAAAAGATGCTTGCTGAGTGCCTTCTCGACTGCACGCTTCCCGATCGTCTCTCCCAAGCGTCGCAGCTCGGGAACCAGCCCGGACAGGCGGGTCATTCTTCTCGGCCCTCGAGAGCGACGGGATCCCGCATCATGATTCATGAAAGGCTCCGGGCCGGCTCCTCCAGAGACTTCAGCTTTATTAATGAGGGTAAGCCCGGTGGAAGAATCACCAAGCTCGCCGGTGACAAGAACCACGTCGCCTGGTCTTGCCCCGCCTCTTGTGACAAATTTTCCTCCGTGCGTCGCTCCAATAAAAGTAGCAGAGATGAAAAGGGCATCAGATTCTACTGTGTCGCCCCCAACAATTCTTCCTCCGAATCTCGCCGAGACATCCCGCATTGTTCGCGCAAGCAGGACTGCCTCTTGAAACAAAAATGAGCCTGGCAATCCCAGCGAGACAACGCCATAAAGCGGTCTCCCGCCCATCGCAGCGATATCGCTCAAGCAAGAAGCAATTGCCCTGTGGGCCACTGAGCGCAGAAGCATCGACCTGATGTGCGTTGCAGCAGCACCGGAGCGCCGTCCTGCAAGTCTCAAACTGAAATGAACTCCTTCGACCATCGAATCAGTGGTAATAATGGTCTTCTTGCTGTCAAGCGAAACCACTGACGCGTCATCTCCGATGCCAAGGATTACTCCCTTCGGCGAAGGCCGAAACAGTTTCTCGAAAACTCTTATGAGCGAGAGTTCTCCGGCTTCTTCGAGTCGCAAGTCAGGTTTCTCTTTCTTCATGCGAGAGCAACGTTTCATTGCGGCACCTTGTGGAGGAGAGACGAGTGCCCTATTTCCGGGGGCTCGTGAGCGCACCGACAATTTCGGAAAGCACTCTATCTTTTCCCGCAAAGAGTGTTCTTAAATCGCACAGACATCGAGGCTGGGAATGCCAAAGAGAAGCGGGCTAGACGGGCTTGCCCACCGATTCTTTGACGTCTTTCTCAAGTCCCGGGAATTTCTCAAGCCACTCTATTCTCTCACCCAACAGGTTCTTAATCTGTTTGTCAATCTCGCCCTTCGGGTAGAACTTGGCGAGATCGAATCTGCTCATGTCGACACCTTCCACCTTGACGGGCACCGTGGATTTCCAATATTGGTCTTCGCCCCACTCAATTGAATCCCTGACGATGCCCCTTATGATCGAAGCCATCTCATTTATTTGAACACGGTCGACTTTCTGCTTCACCGTCTTTTTCCCGTCAGGAAGCCTCTCGATTACCTCGCCGACGCCGCCGGTGTTGAGGAGGTAGCATGCGATCTTTCCGGGGTGGCGTTTGACAAACTCATAAAACCGGTTTCCTTCCTGTGCCTCGCTCCCCACTATGAAAGGATTTGTTCCGACCTCTCTCACAGATTCTCCGGCC
>JAZDIW010000158.1:0-7593 GCA_043804575.1 bacterium | reverse complement strand
GACGATACGAATAGCTTTGGCCGGACAAACCGTTTCACAGGATTTGTCCTCACACTTCAAACAAATCCGCCGCTTGAAAATCGGAAAACCGCTGGCGTCGAGGGCTATCACATCCTGTGAACACGCTTGCCTGCAGCGGTGGCATTTCTGACATCGATGTCGAGAGTGCATGAGTTCGATTTCTTGACTCTGCCCTTCGGGATTGGCGCACCACGGACAGCGCAGGAGACAGCCCTTGAGGAATACGACGGTTCGAACTCCCGGGCCATCACTGACGCCGTAGTCCTGAATGTCGAAAATCAATCCTCGTGATTCTTTTGCCTCGGCCATCTGCTCTCTACAAACTGTGTTCCGTTCTCGCGATCACCTGATCCTGGATGGATTTGCTCAGTTCAACAAAGAAGGCGCTGAACCCTGCAACCCGCACGATGAGGTCTCGATAATTCTCCGGGTGCGCTTGCGCATCCTTCAGCATCTCGTTGTCGACCACATTGAATTGCAACTGAAAGCCGGGATAGTCGAAGTAGGTCTTGATGAGAGACAGCAGTTTCTTGGAGCCTTCGACTCCTTGGAGGGCGCTGGGATGGAATTTCAAATTATGCAATCCGCCGCGGATTTTCGTGTGGTCGATCTTGCCCGCCGACAACAGCACCGCCACGGGGCCTTTCGTGTCTGTTCCGGGGTGCGGCGAAGTGACGCCGTCCGTCAACGCCTCTCCCGCCACTCGGCCGTCCGATGTCGCTCCGCAGGCGGCTCCGAAAGGTGTGTGAGTGCTGATGGCCAGCATGGATGGGTCGTAGGGTTCTCCCAAGTAGTTGTTCTGTCGCACCACACAGTCACAATAGGTATTGAACAACTCCTGATATATCGTGTCCACATAATCGTCGTCGTTCCCCCATTTCGGAGCATCCATGACCTTCCGCTTTAGGTCTTCGTAGCCTTTCCAGTCTGCGGCAAGCGCCGACTTGAGCTGTTCGAGCGTGCAAGCTTTCTTGTCGTCCACTACGCATTTCACCGCCGCAAGAGAATTCACCGCATTCACCATGCCGCTCGAAAGCGTGGTGGGCACCTGATTGCAGATAGCTCCTCCATCGTCGAGTGATTTGCCACGCTCAACGCAATCGCGCACGAGTGCCGAAGAATAGACGAGATTGCAGGTGTTGCGATGCGCGGCCATCGCGTAGTTCCAGTATTGCTGCCAGTTCCGGATCGCGCTGGCAAGGTGCGTTTTGTAAGCGGTTAGAAGCTGGTTGTAATTCGTCGGAACGGGAGTCATGTCAAACTGTAATCCCGTTCTTGGGTCTTTGCCTCCATTCAAAGCCAATTCGAGCAACTTGCCATGATTGACGAATCCGGCTTGCACAATCCCATAGCTCATTCCCTCCAATGTAGGCTCGGTGCAACCGCCCATCGCGGCGTATTTCCGAATGGTCGCCAGAGGCAACTTGCTCTTCTGCAGCTCGTGCTGGAGGAAGACTTTCAGATTGAACCATGCGGGAAAACCACATCCGGTCTTGACGCACTCCATCGCTTTCAACAAGAACTCATCACTCAGCGTATCGTCATACCAGATGGATAAAGTCGGCTGAATAGTCTGGCAGTTGATCGCCGAGTGGAGAATCAGCATGGAGAGTTCGTTGTCTCCCCTCTGTCCGTTCTCATCCGTGCCCCCGAGGATCATATTCTGATACAGATTTCCTGAGCCCAAGCCTGCCCACGAGAAGGATGCCACATATTCGATTTCAGTCATCTTTACGCGCAGCGCTTCGAGTAACTCCAGCACTTCCTCATCCGTGATCTCGCTTGTATCCCTTGACCGTTTGTAGTAGGGATACATATATCTGTCAAAACGCCCGGGTGAATATCCAAGCTGTGCTCCCTCGATATGCCCGGCAAGATAGAGCAGCCAAAATGCTTGCATCGCCTCTCGAAAATCCCGGGGCGGATTCGCGGGCACCCACTGGCATCGCTCGGCAATTTCCATCAGCTCCTTTTTTCTTGGCTTGTCGGATTCGCTGGCGGCCAATCGGCGGGCTTCATGTGCGTAATTGCCGGCCCAGTTAATCGTCGCCTCCAACACTCGAATAGCCGCTCTCCAGAAGTAGAGCTTCTCCGCCGATGGATAATCCGTAACGACATGTTCCCGAATCTTTTCTTTGATCCTGCGGATGATGCCGCTCAGTCCTTGACCGAGTGCCGTCTCGAAATCGAGCACATAGCGGCCTTCCGGAGCCGGATCATGGGGCGCCGTATAAAGAACCGCTTCCCATCCCTTCTGAATATAGTCGGCCTGCGCAAAATCCTTCTTCCAAAGAGCATCTCCGACATCCTGCATGCACTTGCCCTGAAAATATTCGGCGCACTCCTTCAGATTCTTCTTGTCTTCCTTCGACAGAAGAAACTTCTGAGAAAAGAACTCATACTCGCCGCTTTCGGCCATCTCTCGTCCCTTGGCGATTCCACCACCGGTGCCGAGATCCGTGACCCTGTCTTGCGCTTCCTGCTCTTCTCTCCGGAACTCACGCAATACATACCCGCAAGCATAGTTGCAATAGGGAATGGCTCCGCGCACATATCGTGTCTTGCTGCCGACGAACAATTCACCGTCTCGAATTGCCGGTGTGAGGTGCTCCAGCGCGTAGGCGTGGCACTCGGCCCGCCTCTCGATGGGATGCATGCCGTCGGTTAGCCGGTGCCTTTCCGTATAGTATTTCATGTACTCGGAATCCACCATGATCGGTTCGGAGAGATACCGATTCCTCAACATCTCCGCGCGCTTGGTGGACGGCGTTCCCTTGATTTCCCTGTTCATGATTTCCTCTTATATCCTCATACGATTGTTGTTCTCCATTTTCTTTGCAAGACGCATCCATTCACCCCAATGTCTATATCAAGAAGAGGCGCCATAAGCTGCCTTACGGACATTGTCTTACCGGCATGAACTCTCTTTCCCTTCGAACAGAAGGCGTATGGGCACTTGTCTTCGAGACAAAAATTACTATATTTCCTAATGAAGCGCAACTTGGACGAAATCATGCCATCGGAGGTCGAGGATGCCGAGCAAGTTCAAATCGCGGACACCGTGGAGGGAGAAGTTGGAAAAGGAACAGCAGCCCCGAATCGTGGAGGTGCCCCCCAAGATGCAAAAGGCCTGGGGCACGGGGAAGATGCTGATTGCCACGCCGCTTCTGGTGGATGCCGAAGTCCGAAAGGTGAAAAAGGGGAGGCTGACGACGACGACTCAAATCATGGCGAGCCTCGCCAAGCACTTCAAAACAGACTCGACTTGCCCTATGACCACCGGCATTTTCCTTCGGATTGTCGCCGAAGCCGCTGAAGAAGACCGTGCCAATGGCAAAAAGCGGATTGCTCCCTACTGGCGCGTCCTGAAAAGCGACGGCAGCCTGAACGAGAAATATCCCGGCGGCGTCCAAGCACAGGCCGCCAAGCTGAAGGCCGAAGGCCACGCGCTCGAACCCGCTGTAGGGACAAGGCCTGCCTTGTCCGTCAAAGGCAAACGCCCACCGAAAGTCAAAGATTTCGAAAAGCGCCTACTGTCATGACGAAATGAGGGACCTGCCATGAATGTACCCTATGCTGTCGCCGCCATCGGTTTCATCATCTTCCTTGCCTATGTTTTCGGTGAAATCTTCAGTCGCAGCCGCATACCCGATGTGCTCCTGCTGATTATTGTCGGCATCCTTCTCGGTCCCGTATCCGGCATCGTATTGCCTTCTCACCTCGGTTCCGTCGGCCCCGTGTTTACGGTGATTACTCTCGTGCTCATGCTCTTTGAGGGGGGATTGAGTATCCGCGCAAGTGACCTGCGTCAAGCACTTGCGGGAACCCTGACGCTTACCGCCATCGGCTTTCTCGCCACTTGGGTTGTCGTATCAGCGATTCTCTGGGGACTGGGGAGTCTGGGACTGATTAATGCCAATTTCATCGTATCCCTTACGGCGGGCGCCATCGTGGCGGGCACCTCCTCCGCCGTGGTCATCCCTATTCTATCGAAGCTCACGCTCGCTATCCGCGCCCGAACCATTCTGCTGATGGAATCCGCCATCACCGATGTGCTCTGCATCGTCGTTGCGTTGGGACTCCTCGAAGCCCAGAGCATCGGCGAGACGCTCAGCCTGCACCTTAGCGGCGGCCGCATGCTTACTTCGTTTCCGCGGGCTCCGCTTTAGGGCAGGATCGGCGGCTTGCTCTGGTCCATGCTGCTGGGGCGCATGCGAACCATCCAGAATTCCATCTTCACGACCGTCGCCTTCATTTTCCTTGTCTATGGCCTAACGGAAATGCTCGGCTACAGCGGACCGATTGCCGCTCTTGCCTTTGGAATCACTTTGGGGAACTGCGAGCTGCTCGGTCGCTCGTGGCTCAGCGGGGCTCCGGAAAAACCGATTTCTCTGAACGAAAGTGAGCGGCGGTTCTTCTCGGATGCTGTGTTTCTCTTCAAGACTTTCTTTTTTGTCTATGTGGGCCTCTCGATTCAGCTCACGAACTTGCCGCATATCCTGCTCGGTCTGCTGGCGACCGCATGCATCTTCCTTGTGCGAATTCCGATCGTTCGCGTGGCTGTTTCGTCGAAGAAAACTTCCGTGAAGGATGCGACTTTCATGGCGGTCATGGTGCCCAAAGGTTTGGCCGCGGCCGTTCTGGCTTCCATTCCTTTGCAGAGAGGGCTTGAATCCGGTGAACTGATTCAGAATATCACCTTTGCCATCGTTGCGTTCAGCATTCTGGCAAATTCCGTTCTCGTTTTCTTGATAGAAAAGACCCAAGTCGCCAGCTTCTACCATCGCATCTTTTCCCGCTACCTGCCGGACTCACATCAATGAAAAGCATGAACATCAAAAACGCTCGGCAAGCCCTAATCCCACGACTATGAGATGAATCATGAAAACGATTTCTTCTGCCTTTTTACTTTTCGCTCTTATCTGCCTGCCACTTTTCTTGTGGGAAAATGGGGAAGGCGACGACGGCGAGGACTCCCTTCTGTCGGAGTGGAAAGCGCAGAGCAGCGGCACCAACAAGCACCTCCACGGAGTCTCCTTTGTGGATGCTCAGAGCGGCTGGGTGGTGGGAGATGACGGGACGATTCTCCACACAACGGACGGCGGCACAACTTGGACCAAGCAGAGCAGCGGAACCCTGAATCACCTGCATGGCGTCACTTTTGTGGACGTGAAGAATGGCTGGGCTGTTGGCCAACGCGGGACTATTGTGCATACGATGAACGGGGAAGCATGGGTGGTGCAAAGCAGCGGAGTCTTCGACGACCTACGCGACGTGGCCTTCGTGGATGCGCGCCGAGGCTGGGCTGTAGGTGGAAGTGCTATTGACGAGGAATTCACGCAGAGGGGGAGAATTCTGTTCACGACAGACTCTGGCGAGACTTGGACGAAGCATAACACTATCATAGGATATCAGATGTGCGGCATTGCCTCTGTGGATGCGAACAATGTCTGGGTGGCAGGAAGTCGAGAGACGATTCTCCACACGAAGGACGGCGGCAACACATGGATGCCCCAAAGCACTCGAACACACCAAGGGTTGTCTAATGTAGCCTTTGCGGACATGCGCAACGGCTGGGCGGTGGGCTCGAACGGAACGATTCTACACACGGCGAACGGTGGGCGAAACTTGGACAGAGCAGAGCAGCAAAACCATTTGGCACCTTCGTGACGTAACCTTTGTGGACGAGAACAATGGCTGGGCGGCAGGAGTGAATGGCACAATTCTGCACACGACGAATGGCGGTGAAGATTGGAAATCGCACAACATCCCAAATATCAAAGTACTGCACAGCGTCGCCTTTGTGGACACGAACACTGGCTGGGTGGTAGGGAATGTTGGGACGATTCTCCGATATTTCCATCAATAGATTCAATTGAAAAGTTTAAAGATTTTGAGAGATGCTTAGTGAAACCCTAATCCCCTCAACTATGAGGTGAATCATGCGAAAAATTCTTTTTGTCTCCTTGCCCGTTGCTCTCGTCTGCCTGCCATTTTTGTGGTGGGGCTGCGGAGGAGGCGATGACGACGGAGAGCCGCCGCCCCCACCCCCTCTGGAGGCGCCATCGGAGCTGCGGATAACCGCCAGCACCAACACATCCATTTCCATGCAATGGACGGACAACTCTGCTGACGAAGACTCCTTCTACATCGAGCGCTCGGTGGGTGGTAATGTCTCGTTTGCACCTTTGCAGCAGGTCGGCCAAAATGTAACCTCCTTTACGAACCTTG
Source organism: bacterium (assembly GCA_043804575.1). Lineage (GTDB taxonomy): Bacteria > Electryoneota > RPQS01 > RPQS01 > DYHQ01 > JAZDIW01. The sequence continues at coordinate 1,341 of JAZDIW010000158.1, read as the reverse complement.
GGCTCACTCAGGGGACGATTTACTATTATCGCCTTCGCGCAGGGGAGCCGGGCCGCTTCTCCGATTGGTCGAACGAAGCGGGCGCCGTGGCAGTGCAGAACACGCCGCCGAATGCTCCATCTGCCCCTTTTCCATCCGATGGGGCAACGAATCTGCCGGTCGCGTTCACGCTGACTTGGCAATGCTCCGACCCGGAAGGCCACACGCTGACCTATGAAGTGTTCTTGGGAACAAGCAGTCCCCCGCCTCTTGTTGCCTCGGGTCTTTTAGTCAAATCGCTGAGTCGAACTGACCTTGCACCCAATACACTGCACTATTGGCAGGTCCGAGCCCGTGACCAACACCTCATGGAAACGCTGAGCCCCGTTTGGCAATTCACAACGGGTGCGGGCGGACCTTCCATCGCGGTCACAAGTCCGAACGGCGGCGAAGTCTGGGCGGCAAACAGCGTGCAGACGATTTCGTGGATGAGCTATCAGATTGTCGGCGATGTCCAGATTCTCCTCAGCCGCGATGCTGGCAACAACTGGCCCGAGACGATCACGGCAGCCACAGCCAATGACGGCAGCTTCGATTGGACTTGCGCAGGTCCCCCGGGCACATCATGCCGAGTGCGAATCGTCAGCGTGACCAATCCCTCCGTTTTCGACGAGAGCGATGGCAACTTCACGATCACGCCGCCCATTGGATGGAGCGCGCTCAGTAGCGGCACCACGACGAACCTTAATGGAGTCTCTTTCGCGGATGCCCAAAGCGGCTGGGCGGTGGGTGCTTCCGGCAAAATCCTGCACACGACGGACGGCGGGCAAACATGGGAGACTCAAACCAGCGGCACGACGGTCTCGCTTCAGGAAGTCGAATTTATCAGTGCCAGTCTGGGCTGGGTCGTGGGGAATTCGGGCACGATCTTGCACACGACGAACGGAGGCGCAGGCTGGAGTCCGCAAACGAGCGGCACGACAAGAAATCTCTACGGACTCGATTTCGTGGATGCTCAAAACGGCTGGGCTTCGGGAGTGGATGGACTCGTTCTTTGCACAAGAGACGGCGGCGCGACTTGGACTCCAAAGACGCCTCCGGGCGGCGCCGAAGTGCTCTACAGCGTTGCTTTCACGAGCGCGACCAGCGGTGCGACCGTTGGAAAAGAGACTTGGGCCACCATGGTTCTCTTCCAGACAACCAATGGGGGTACGGATTGGAGCCGGCACGCGTGGATGGGTACCGGCCTATATGGAGTAGCCTTTGGAGATACGAGCAAGGGTGTGACCGTGGGTGTTTCGGGGAGTTATATCTATACGACCGATGGCGGCAGAAATTGGAATCCAGCCATAAGTCCTACCG
>JAZDIW010000157.1:0-7803 GCA_043804575.1 bacterium | reverse complement strand
GACACTGCATTCCTAAGAAGATTGAAATAGAAGACCAACTCAAGGTGCTTGCTAAGGATCATCCGCTTTCCTTTCTACTCTCAAGCGAACCTCTGGATCACATGGGACGTACTGTAGGCAGAGTTGGTCCACTCGAAAGTGATCTGTCGGGCAATATTGTCAAGCAAATGTCGCACAATATGGCGATCTCTGCCATATTCATGCGAGCCGTATTTGAAGGATTTATTGCGAAGTTCTCCTTATCTGACGGCACTTTGACCGATTATTTGTTCAGTTCTCCAATTTTCGACGAGGACAAAAGACCAATTATTCAGCACGGTATCAGGGAGTATCTTGCGGGTAATCACTTGGTGGCGGTTCACCTTTTCATACCCCAAATCGAAGATGCAATCCGGAATCTCATAGAGAAACAAGGTGGTTCCGTGCTGAAACCTGCCCGGGGCGGGGGATTCAATCTGAAGACCCTCGATGAGTTGCTGCGGGATCCGATAGTCGTCCAAGTGTTCGGTGATGATGCCCCGTTGTACTTTCGTGTGCTTCTGTCTGACCATCGAGGCTGGAACTTGCGAAACAGTGTATGCCATGGCTTTCTTCCGACAGAGGCTTTTGGGGCTTTCATATCCGACCGCATAATTCATGTTCTTCTTTGCCTGGCTCGTGTGAGAGAACAGCCCGATGAAGAAGGATAGACTGTTCGACTTGCTGCAACATCGCATTGAAGCCTATGAGCTTCAACTGCAAGGTTAATTGTGCAAGATAACCTCCGAGTCGTCAGCGGGTGGCGATCTGGTGCACATGACCGCGTGTGAAACCTGGTGAAGTCCTCATGTTCAACAAATCAACTTCCGAAGGCTACAAGAAGATGCTCGACGGTGTCGAGCTGAAAGCGCCGGTGCACGGCGAGCGGACGATGCTGACCACGGTCAGGTTTTTCAAGGGAGCCGTTGTGCCGGTTCACCAGCACCCGCACGAGCAGACCGGCTGCCTCATGTCCGGCTCGTTGCGATTCGTTAGCGGGGACGAAGTCTTCGTCGCGCGGCCGAGGTAGGGACAAGACAGGTCTTGTCCGTACTATATTCTTCTTTATCTTTTCTTTTTCCCCCTTTTTGTTGCCCCCTTCCATACCCATTCGCCCGTCTCGTCGCACAGTTCATAGTCATCGAGATAATCGCGGCCGTGCGTGGCGACATAATCCACCGCTTCCAGCAATGTCTGGAATTCTTCCTCGCTGACGGTTGGGCCAAAGCTGATCCGCACCCACCCCGGCTTTTCACCGATGTGGCCCTCGGCGAGACGACGACGAATGGCGGCGGAGTGCTCCTCCTCGATGTGCAGAAGCAGGTGTCCATAGGGACCCGCGCACATGCAACCGCCGCGCACCTGAATGCCGAATAAATCATTCAACAAAGCCGCCGCGAGGTTGTGGTGCAGGTCGCGGAAAATGAGTGAGATTATGCCGAGCCGCCGCGCTTCGGTTAGTCCCAAGACCCACAGTTTGGAATGCTGCGTCCACTCTTTCAACGCGCGCGTCAGATAGCCCTGCTCGATTTTCTCAATGCGCTCCGTTCCGATGGCGGCTTTCAGATCAAAAGCCAGACCCGCCTGGATGGATTGCACAATCGGTGGAGTGCCGCCGGTTTCGCGCTCCTGAATGGAGGAAAGGTAGCGGTGATCCCAAGGGGATGTATAGAGCACCGTGCCGCCACCCGGCTCACCCGGGACACGATTTGTAAATAACTTCTTGTTGGCAACGAGAAGGCCGGGAGTGCGCGGCCCGCCGAGGAATTTGTGCACCGAGAAAAAGACGGCATCGAAATACGCTTCAGGATCCTGAGCGGGGTGCAAGTCCACATCGGCGTATGGAGCCGCCGCGGCATAGTCGAAAAACGCCCACGCGCCATGCCGATGCAAAACTTTGGCAAGCTCATGGCACGGATTGAGAATTCCTGTTACATTAGAGGCTGCGCTGAAAGTGCCGATCTTCCAGGAGCGATTCTTGTGCTGTGAGAGTTTCCGGTCGAGATCCTCGGCGCTGATGCGGCCTTGCTCGTCGAAACCGACATAGGCCACATCACCGATGGTCTCGCGCCACGCGATGTCGTTGGAGTGATGCTCCATCATGGAGCGGAAGATCACGGGGCGCTTGTCTTCCGGAATGCACTCCTTGCAGCGGCGAAGTTCTTCCACTTGGTCAGGAATGCGCAGCCCCAAGACCGTAATCAGCCGGTTAATGGCTCCCGTGGAGCCCTGACCCACCGGAATCAGCACCTCCTGCGGTGATGCGTTGATGTAAGCCGCGATGCGCCGAAACGCATTCTCGTAGTACTCACCCATCAAGCGGCCGGTCAATGAGCTGGAAGTGTGTGTGTTCGCCATATAGGGCAGCACGCGCTCGGCCAGCTCGTCCTCGATCTCTCGGTGGAAGCGGCCCGAGGCGATGAAATCGAAGTAGCGCAGCGGTTGCGTCCCAAAAGGCGTTTTGATGGGAACGCCCGCACCCAAAATCCCGGCCCGAATTCGCTCCATGAATTGACGCTCCTCGGTCGCCGTCCGCGTTCTGACGGCTGCGCGAGGGGAATCCGCCTGCACATCCACCAGTCTGTGAGGCGGCTTTTCGACCTTTCTATCGTTACTGCACCGAGACTTCATGTGCTCTCCATCGTGAGAGAAACCTGACAGCTTCCTGTGAGACAAAACAGTAAGAGACGCACCCATAATATTCAGAACTTTTTTCAAAGAGTCAATCAAGAGTGCTGTGGACGGATAGGATGTTCTCTCCCCAATGACCCTTGCTAAGCGCTATCTTGACAACAGTATTTTCTTTGGTTATATTGCCTTCCGAGCAATGATTCTTCGGTAACGGGAAGCACATGAATCTCCGTGGTGCGACGCCGGATGATGCGGAGGCTCTCGCCAAAGTGCATATTGATTCTTGGCGGGCGGCCTACCGGGGTCTTGTTCCGGACTGCCAGTTGGACAGCCTGGACTATGACCGCAGGGCTGTGCGTTTTCGTGAGTCCCTGTCCGCCAATGCGGAAGAGACATACCTTCTAGAACAGAATGGCGAAGTTTTGGGTTTTCTGACGCTCGGTGCGTGTCGTGATTCGGATGTTGACCTCAAGACAACCGGAGAGATTTGGGGAATCTACCTTGCGCCCGAGCACTGGCGAAAGGGAATCGGCAGCTTTCTTTCACGCCGAGCGGAGCAGATGCTGAAATCGCGAGGCTATACGCAGGCCGTCCTCTGGGTTTTTGAGGGGAATCCGCAGGCAAGACAGTTTTATGAAGCGATGGGATTCGAGACGGACGGAGCAACCAAGTGGCTCAATCCCGGTGCTCCTTTGAAAGCGATACGTTATCGAAAATCACTGGAGTATATTGCACTGACAGATGACTCGTAATATCAAATACTGGACCTAAGGGATCGCAGGAATTGATCGGGGGACACAAACGTAGCGAGCGACCGCGCGCAGTGCAACAAACATCGTTTCCACTCAATCTAAAGGAATACAATCAGTCAGTGGAGAAACATGGTATGTATGTTTTAGTTTTGATTTGTTTGGCGGTTTTATCCGCTACTCCGCTCTCGGCAAAGAACCTCCCTGACGACCTGGTGAAATCCTCTTGCGGCGCGCGCATTCAGGCTTTTTTCGAGGTCTATAACTCGGGAGAAGACGAAATATTGCGGGCATTCATCTTGAACCATTATGCGGAGTCCGCGCTTCAGGACCGCCCCGCAGAGCAGCGTTTAGCCGCCATGAAGCAAATGCGCGCTCGGATGAGAAAGATCGAGTTTGAAAGCGTATTGGACTCATCGGCGGACGCCGTGACCGTGCTTGTCCATAATGAGCATGACCAGTGGAATAACATCGGCTTCCTGTTCGAGAAGGCAACGCCGAACAAACTAATCGGCATTCGAGTGGAGCCGGGTGAACCGCCGTCCGACGCACCGAGAACGCCGCTTTCTGAATCGGCGGCGCTTGACTCGATCCGCGGAACGCTCGAAATGCTTTCGAAGAGTGATGCTTTTTCCGGTGTGGTGCTGATTGCAAAACAAGGTACACCGATTTATCGGCAGGCTTATGGTTTGGCTGAGCGCGAGTTCGATGTACCAAATCGCGTAGACACGAAATTCAATCTCGGTTCAATCAACAAGATCTTTACGCAGATTGCTATCCGTCAGCTCGCGGCTCAGGGCAAACTTGCTCTCACGGATACGCTGGGCAAATTCCTTCCCGATTATCCCAATCCACAAGCACGAGCCAAAGTGACCGTGCAGCAATTGATGGAGCACACATCCGGTATCGGTGATTTTTTCGGTGAGCGGTTCGTGAATCTGCCCAAGGACAAGCTGCGCGGAATTCAGGACTACTTGCCGCTTTTTGCCGACCAGCCCCTCGAATTTGAGCCCGGCACGGGCAATCGGTACTCCAATGGCGGCTACATTGTGCTCGGCGCGCTCATCGAAAAGGTCAGCGGACGGAGCTATTACGACTATGTGCGCGAGCATATCTTCAAACTTGCCGGAATGGAAAACACCGATTCCTACGAGGCCGACGAGGTGATTTACAACCGTGCGATGGGCTATACTCATCACACCGGCTTTGGCGAGACGCCCGAACTGCGAAAGAACACCTATCAATTGCCGGCGCGAGACAGTTCGGCGGGAGGAGGCTATTCCACGGCGGACGATTTGTTGAAGTTTCTCAATGCTGTGGATCAGGGAAAGATTCCCGGCGCACAGTCGGAAGCGATGGCCATTGCCGGCGGGGCTCCTGGAATCAATACAATGGTCAGTACTAAGATAAAGGATTTGTACACTGTCATCGTAATGACCAATCTCGATCCGCCGACTGCCCAAGACGCTTCCGACAATATTTGGCGGTTGCTCAAGCGCGTGAATTAATGTCGAGCGACTTGGCCGAGCGCACTACGCCCCTCTATTTTTTGAGTTTGAACATGACCGGCACGGTCACTTTCACGGCCACCGGTCTGTTCCGGTACACGGCAGGCTTGAACTGAGCCTTGTGCATGGCTTGAATCGCCGCCGAGTCCAGGTCTCCACGCACTCCCTTCTTGAGGCGTGACGACATGACCTTTCCTTGTTCGGAAATCTCCAACTCGATCAGCACTTGTCCTTCCACGGAGTCTCTAAGGGCCGATACGGGATATTCAACCAGTCGCATCAGGGCCATCATGCCGCCAATGGGCTCAGGCGGCGTATCATAGGGCACAAGCGGCTCTCCCGAATTAGTGGAATCAGCCGACCGTGCCGGAACTCGCACCTTGCCCAAACCGAAAACTTCGTCTGCCCATCTCTGATCCCCGGCTTTGAATCCGCCAAGTTCCCTGCTACCCCGCGGAGTGTTCTTCAATTGTAGAAAATCCAGAAGCTGTTTCGGCGCGATCTCCGGTGTGATTTCCAGCGCCAATGCCGAGACGGCGAGTATGTAGCCCCGATTTTTTGCCGAATCATAGAGCGATCCGATGGAAGCGGATTGACCGGCAGGGACTTCCACAGCGTGATCTCGCACCTGCCCGCTGGATTTGTCCGCCATGCGAAACACATAGCGAGCGGTGCCATTGGCAAATCCCGTCAGCGAGAGCTGCAGCCGCGACAGGGAATCTTCATGGCAGTAGACACTCTGAGGTTCGTGAAAGCGCTGCTCTTTCTCGATCAGCGTCTCCGAGGAGCCGCTGCCGATTACCGTAAAGGATTTGAAGTCGTATACCGAAGAAAGCTTATCATAGTAGTATTGTGCCAGGCTGATTTCACGGGCGATTTGCGCCATATCGAGAGTTCCCGCAAAAATCGGAAGATTGAGCGCTCTTCCGTTTCCCTGCACAGCGAAATGAGTGACTTCGGATACGACCAAAACCTTGCGCGGAGTCTTTTGGCAGCCGCAGATTACAGGAAGGATCAGAGCAAGTGGGATAACTAAGCGAAAGAAATTTTTCACTGAGGCAAATCTCCTCTGGCAGGTTTGCGCAGGGGTTCGAGCCAAATGGATATATGGTCATCTAAAACCATGACGGATTCCACATAAGCGGACACCGGCGGCGGCGCAGGTTCAGGGCGGAAAATAACCATCGCAATGACAAACGCCACTGCCGAGCAAAGCCCGAGAGCCGCGACACGGCTGGGAGTCCGTCGTGAGCGAAAACGCTCGGTGCGCAATCGGTTCATCACCGCCTGTTCAAGATTGGCCGCCACGGAATCGGGAACGGACAGATTGCGATGCCGGTCTTGATAATCTTCCAGTCTACTCATCGTGAAATCCCAAGCTCTTGAGTCTTTTCTGCAAATTGCGCCGCGCCCGCGACAGATGCACGCGCAGCGTGGACTCGGCACAGCCTAATATGTGTGCCGCTTCCTGCGAAGAATAATCTTCGATTTCCACCAGAATGAAGGCCGCCTTCTGCTTCATGGAGAGCTCGCCGATGCAGCGCTCGATCAGAGCATCGTCTCCTGTGGCCGCCGGATTCTCGACAAGCCCATCGGCTTTCTCCAGCGGAAAAAAGCGAAGTCTCTTGCGCGCCAATCTGCGACAAGCCGACCGGCATTGATTCAAGTGAATCCGATAGAGCCACGGCCGGAAGGGCCGCCGGAAATCATATCGGCGCAGATTGCGATAGCAGCTAATCCATGTCATCTGGGTCACATCCTTCGCTTCATCCCAGTCGCGGACAAAATGATAGGCGATGCGGAGCAGGCCATCGCTGTATTTCCGCACGATGTCACGAAACCTGCCGGTATCGCCCGCCAAGATGTCGCGAATGATGTCGTCCACGGCTTCTAATATAGAGCCGGCCCGGCTATTTCGCAAGTGAGCGAAACAGTCAAGACCGGAAGCACGCACAGCTCAAGGGTGATCGGCGAGAGCGACGCTATTTTTTCGATTCCAGCTTGAACTGAACAGGAATCGTCACCGTGCAGGAAATGGGCTCGCCGTCTTTCTCGGCAGGCTTCCACTGGGTTTTACAAATGGCGTCCTGCGCCGCTTGATCCAAATCAGCTCGAACGCCCTCAAGAATACCGACCTTGCCGACGGCTCCGTCGACTTGGATTTCCACCGTCACCAGCACCATGCCCTGAGCGCCCTCTTTGGCAGCCTCTTTTGGATAGACGATGTTCTTCTGCAGGGCTTCCATGCCACCGACAATTTCGGGCGGTTTGTCCCATTCCACGATTCCTTCTTCCCCGAATACCGGTTGGAACGAGAAAAGAAAACCTCCAATCACTCCCCAGATAGATGCGACAAGGATGGTTTTCATGAAGTGTCCTTTCACCGATTGTTTGTGTGGCTCTCACCTATACTACGCTCCGAATTGTCTATCCGCTTACACGAATCCCTGAAAAAGAGGGTCAGATGGCCTGTCCGCTCCTGCAGGAATTCTCCACTCCGTTCAGCTTGACTTTTAAAGAAATTGCACTAAATTTTGATAAAGCAGTTGTCAACGGAAACGAAGAACGGGAGTTCCTATGAAGAGGCGTTTTGTGCTTGTCCTATTCCTGCTCGGGGCGCTGACCTCGGGTCTTTCGGCCGCCGAGCCCGAAGGAGGCTTGACGCGAAATGAAATTGATGTGCTTGTGAACTCGGTCGAACTCGACGCGAGGACGCGCACGGCCATCAATGCCGTCAGCAACAACGATATTCGAGATCTCGCGATGAACCGAGAGATCACGGCGGTCAAAGATGAAATCTTCTCTTTCAAATTGCCCACGAAGGGCATCACCGACCAAGAAGGGACGGGTCGCTGCTGGCTTTTTGCAGGACTGAACCTTCTGCGGCAGGAAGTCGT
>JAZDIW010000156.1:0-3758 GCA_043804575.1 bacterium | reverse complement strand
CGCCGAGGCGGATCCCCTGATCCGCCCGGAATAACGATTGATTTTTTGTAAATCCATATAGGAGGTGAAGCCATGATTCTGACGGGAACTTTTCGAACAAAAATTGGCCTGGCGGAGATGTTGAAAGGCGGCGTGATTATGGATGTGACGAACGCCGAGCAGGCGCGCATTTCCGAAGATGCAGGCGCGTGCGCGGTGATGGCGCTCGAACGCGTGCCCGCCGACATTCGCCGCGAAGGAGGCGTCGCGCGCATGGCCGACCCGCAGCGCATCCGCGAAATTCAAGAGGCCGTTTCCATTCCGGTCATGGCCAAATGCCGCATCGGTCATTTCGTCGAAGCGCAGATTCTCGAAGCGCTCGAAGTGGATTTCGTTGACGAGAGTGAGGTGCTGACGCCCGCGGACGAGGCTCACCATATTGACAAGCATCCCTTCAAACTGCCGTTCGTCTGCGGCGCGCGCGATTTGGGCGAGGCTCTGCGGCGCATCGCGGAAGGCGCGGCGATGATTCGCACGAAAGGCGAAGCGGGAACAGGCAACATCGTCGAGGCCGTGCGGCACATGCGCGCGAGGATGGGTGCCATCCGGCGAAGTCAATTGCTGCCGCCGGAAGAGCTCGTGGCGTAAGCGACAGCTCTCGGCGCGCCTCTCGAGCTTGTTCAGGAGGTGCAGAAGCTCGGGAAATTGCCGGTGCCGAATTTCGCAGCGGGTGGAGTGGCGACGCCATCGGATGCGGCGCTGATGATGCAGCTCGGAGCGGAATCGGTCTTCGTCGGCTCGGGGGTTTTCAAATCGGAAGATCCAGCGGTGCGCGCGCGGGCGATTGTGCAGGCTGTGACCCATTACAATGACCCCGTGAAGCTCGCCGAGATTTCGAGCGGCCTTCTCAAAGCGATGCCCGGGTTGGATGTGGCGAAGATGCCCGAAAGCGAACTTCTACAAACGCGAGGCTGGTAAGATGGCAGAAATTTTAGCGCTCAAAAAGGAAACTATCTACGGCCCGGTGGCATCGCGGCGCTTCGGGCTTTCGCTCGGAATCAATCTCTTGCCCACAGACAAAAAGCTCTGTTCAATGAATTGCGTCTATTGTCAATATGGCCCGACCGAGATTCTGAAAGCAAGCGCCGAAGGTGCGGCGCTGCCCAGTGTGAATGATGTTGTTCGCGCGCTCGAGCAAGCTCTCCAGCACGAGATTCACTTGAATCAAATTGCTTTCTCCGGCAACGGCGAGCCGACGATGCATCCCGATTTCGCCGAGCTGGTGGAGCGCGTCATCGAACTTCGCAATCAATGGGTGCCGAAGGCGCGCACGGCTCTGCTCTCGAATGGCTCGATGCTCCACAGTGCAGCGGTGCGCGCGGCGTGCGCCAAGCTCGACCGATGTGTGGTCAAAGTGGATTGCGGTCGCGCGGAGACTTTCACGCGCTACAATCGTCCGGCGAAGGAGGTCACTTTCGAGACGATTCTCGAAGGCGCTCGCGCGCTTCCGAAGCTCTATACGGAGACGATGCTCACCGCGGGCAAAGGCGGCAACAGCACTCCCGAAGAGCGCGCGGCGTGGATGGAACTCATCAAGGAGCTGAAGCCTCGCGAGGCGCACATCTATTCCATTGACCGCCCTCCCGCCGTCTCGACCCTGAAACCCGTCGCCCGCGAAATGCTCAACAAATGGGCCCGCGAAGCAACCGAGGCGACGGGAGTGGTGGTGAAGGCGTTTTAGAGCAGGATAGCAACAGAATTAGCCCTTTCAAGGACTGTGCATCAGTGAATTCAGACGGATTTCTTGTTTTACTATCGCTACTGATCGCTCTCTTGGCGGTCTTCTTTGGACCTTTAATCCAATTGCGAATTGCCAAGAGACAGATTAGAGCAGCCGTTGTCTCCGCAAACCGTCAGGCTTGGATAAACACGCTTAGAGACACAATCGCTGAATTTATTTCATTGACGCGATCCATAACAGCAAAATCCTATGAGCTCAATGGATATCGTGACGAGGGATTTGTCAAAGACACTAATGAATCAACATTTCTACAGACAAAAATCGCGCTTCTACTCAATCCTTTGGAAGATGATCATAATCAGCTGTTGGATTTGATAACGAAGGCGGCCTACTCTGCAAAGCATTCTCGTGAGGAGAGAGCTTACATGTTTATTGACCGGATGTGCAACGACATCCTAGCTTTGTCCAAAAGCATATTGAAGAAGGAATGGGAAAGGGTAAAACGAGGTGAATAGAGTTTGGCTAAGGCCGACTGCTATCGGAGACCTCCGGACTCTCAAAGGTGAGGAAAGAGTCTCCTGCCTCTCATGTGGAGGGAATAGTGAAGAATAGTATATCGGAGGTGACTCGTCGAAACATATTTGACCGTTTGCGTGCGGAAGGGGTGGTGTGGCATGGGCGGTTGGAAGAGATCGACTTTCTGTATAGAATCTTTGATCTCGACAATATGCCTTCCTATGATGAACGATTCTCCAATGCTGCGGATGATATATGGCAACATCGCATAAACAACTATGATTGGAGGGACGATTACTGGGTATTCTCTGATGAGAGATTCAACCTCCTCAACGGTAATGATGAGATCTTTCTTCGATTCCTGTGCGAGATGATTCATCCAGTAGTTCGCGGTGATAAGGAGGAAACGGAGAAACTGCGGCCACTTTTCAATGAACTGCTTGCTGCAGACGGATTCGAGGTTGTGGGGCGTACAAGCATATCAGGGAGGCCCGTTTTTGCGGCCAGAAAGAAGATTTCTGCAGTTCCTTCGAGTGTAAAATCCGCCAGAGATTTGATAAAAACACTAGATGCAGGATATATGAGTCAACAAATTACCCGTTTGGAGGCCGCGATTTCCTCTGATCCAGAGCTGGCTATCGGAACTGCCAAGGAATTCCTGGAATCATGCTGCAAAACCATCCTCAATGAACGTAGTCAGGAAATTGAGAAAAACGTGGATCTCACGAAGCTAGTCAAGTTGACATGCAAGCAGCTAAAACTGACTCCGGATGATATACCTGACTCGGTCAAAGCCGCTGATGTCATCAAACGACTACTAAGCAATCTTGGTTCTGTTGCCGACGGCATGGCAGAAATAAGAAATAAATATGGGACTGGGCATGGCAAGAGCGCCTCGACAAAGGGACTTGGCTCTCGGCATGCAAGGCTCGCCGTAGGAGCGGCAACCACCTTGGCAATCTTCTTGTTTGAAACCCATCGCGAGACAAAGGAGGCTGCTCACGCGAGGCAAGTTGGGGAGAAGGTAAAGTAAGAGCGAATGAGTAGACTCATCGGCATACTATCCCTTCAGGGTGATTTTCCGAAGCATGAGGAGGCGTTTCGGCGGTTGGAGGTTCGGACGCGGCAGGTGCGGACGGAAAGCGACCTCGAAGGCTTGAGCGGGCTCGTCGTTCCGGGCGGGGAAAGCACAACGCTTTCGCGGCTCTTGATCCCCGCTTCCGCGGGGATGACATCTACGGGGGGTGCTTCTGCGGGGATGACATCCGCGGGGACCCCCGATTCAATCGGGGGGTTCGCCGAGCGGCTTCGAGATTTCGCAGGCGCGCATCCCGTTTGGGGCACCTGCGCGGGGATGATTCTGCTCTGCAAAGACGCCGGCGACGCGCGCGTGACCTGCTTGGGCCTGCTCGATGTCGAAGTCATCCGCAACGGCTACGGACGGCAAGTGCATTCGTTTGAAACCGACCTCGCGATACCGTGCTTGAACGAAAAAGTGAAGCCTTTTCGCGCGGTTTTCATT
>JAZDIW010000155.1:0-3967 GCA_043804575.1 bacterium | reverse complement strand
TCGCGCATGCTGCGGATGCGTTCGGGACGTGTGACTTCGCGCGCCGGCGACTCGCAACCAGAAAAAACCAGCACGGCCGCCAGGGCGGCCATACGGCACAGGGGGAATAGGATTTTCATCATTGCACTCCAAGTTAGTCTTTCTAATCATATAATCCAACTCCCCCCGCTTTTGTTCATGCAGGCCCTTCGGAGTGTGGAAACTTGGATTTGTCCCGTATTTTCATTATATTAGTTACGCCCCCGGGGACGATCTGGTTTCGACGGGATGATCGGGTGGCAGGAAGTGCAGGCGGAGGCTGGGGCATCCTCCTGAATCTTACCCCAAAAACACAAGTGCCAACAGCACTTATGCTCTTGCTGCCTAATAATTAGGCGGCACGCTCCCCACCGGTTTGCCGGTCGGTTGGTGGGTCGAGCGCCATTCCAGACCGGCTGGCGTGCTGCAGGGCCGCGGGCAGCGCGCGAGACCCCGGCGGTTGGCCTTCGATAGCTTTGTCGCTTGAGCGGCCCGAAGGCGAGACTCTATCGAGCGAAGAAGCCTGTGGGACTTGCTGTGGTCCGCTTCTCGGACGCGGGTTCGATTCCCGCCGTCTCCACGAAAAGGCCCTTGTTAAGTGTATGCTTAACAGGGGCTTTTGTTTTTTTTGGCCAAAGAGAAAAAACTATTGACAAATCAGAGACGGCGTATTATATTTGGGAATGTTCGCCAGGGGAGAGGCGAGGTGCCTTTTTTCTGTGTCTGTCGGTTTGCTCATGATTGTAGGTTTAATATTTGATAATATTTGCGATCCAGAGTCCTCATCGGACGAAAAGGAGATCAGTGAAAATGACTAAGAAATTGGCTTTGTATGTATGTCTCGGATTGTTGTGTGTTGGCGCGTTTGCGCTGATGGTGAGAGCAACATCAACGGGCAGTACGACGCAACAGGGGCGGGTCACCTTCGTGACGAAGACTCCAGTAGCGACGGCCAGCACGGAGACACCTTCACGCGTTCAGGTGCCACAATCTGCGCCTACTTATGAGGAAGGCGGTCAACCGCAGAGACTGGAGCAGGGTCTCCCCACTCCGATTCACAGCCTGCGAGCCGGCACCAACTCGCTGGATGACAACAACGGCACCTGGTTTAACTGGAGCGGTTCACTGGCAATTCCCGACAACGGGTGCCCGACCTTGGTGACGGCTCCGATTAATGTCTCCGGAATGGGCGCTGTTCTCGATGTGGAAGTGAAAATCGTCAACCTGACCCACACTTGGGACAGTGATTTGAACATCTACCTGCGCGGTCCCAATAATGTGCAAACAGCCCTTTGCCTCCGTCGTGGCGGCAGCGGAGACAACTTCATCAACACGGTGTTTGACGATCATGCCTCCACACCGATTGCGAACGGCACGCCGCCATTTACAGGCAGTTTCATTCCGGACAGCCCGCTGAATCCCGCTTTTGTCGGCATCAACGCAAACGGAACTTGGCAACTGGAAATCTGTGACGCAGCACCCGCTGATTCTGGAAGGCTTTTTCAGTGGCGGATTCAGCTTCTGGCTCCGCCATGCGAGCCGCCACCCATCAACGACCATTGCCACGATGTCACACCCGTCGCGCTGCCCGCGACTTTCACAGGGACGACAGACTGTGCTACTCCTGATGTCGGTGAATGTCCGAATTTTGGGTTCTGGAGCAATGTGTGGATCGCATTCAATGTGACGGAGACCTGCAATCTTGTCTTGGACTACTGCACTTCGCCGAGTCCCTACGGGAATGCCTGGCTGAATCTGGCCTATGGTTGCCCGTGCACAGGCAACTCGCCAGCGGGGACCTATGATTTCTCGACCTGCGCTGATGGCCATCTGACCATCCGCTGGAGCGGTGTGGCGCCCGGAACATATTACTATCCGGTGATGTGGGATATTACAAACGGGTCTTACGGGCCCTATGTGATTCATGTCAGATGCGTTCCCTGTCTGCCCGAGCCGGTCAATGACCAATGCTACAATGTTACGCCCGTGACGCTTCCCGCGGTTTTTGTCGGCGACAACCATTGTTCGACGCACGATTGCGATCTCCCGGGCATGCAGGCAGGTGAGGGCCAGACATGGCACGCTTTCACGCTGGACCATGTGTGCGATGTAGAGGTGAATTACTGTGCCACGAATTCGGGGTGGAACCGCGTTTATATCGTGTTAGTGCTAGAGTGTCCGTGCGACGGCCTGATCTACTGCGACTCCTTCGGCTGGGCTTGTCCCAACGGCAACGCGCGCATGTTCTATAACCGCTTGCCTGTGGGCACCTATTATGTACCAGTATTGCGGGATGAGTCTGTTGGAGCCTCTGGGCCGTATGAGGTGAATGCCTTTTGCCGGTGCCATTTAGATGCCGAGATACTCGCACCCGGGTCATATGCTGGCACAACTTGCGGCGCGCTGGACGATTGCAACGCTCGCGAAGGCGAAGACCAGATGATTGCGTTTCAAATCCCGACGACCGGGCAGTGGAACTTCACACTTTGTGGCTCGCCGTGGTGGGATTCCTACATCTACCTGATGAATGCGTGTTGCAGCACCATATTAGCCGCGGACGACGACGGCTGCACCGGTTACGCAGGACACTCAGCCATCTGGTGTCGATACCTGACAGCGGGCACATATTTTCTGGACATTGAGCCGTTTGCACCGGGATATTGCGGGCCGTTCACGCTGACCGTATCGCAGATACTGGACAGGCCGGACAGCTTGGTGATCCAGCTTAACCCTGCTTTGGTTCGTACAGAGTTGAGATTCTTTTCTCCTGCACCAGGATACTATCAGGTCTGGAGCACGGTCAACACGAACGCGGAGTACCCGACATCGTTCACGCTCAATGAGACCCTGTACTGCCCGCTTCGTGGTCAGAACTCATGGACTGACCCGGATGCTCTGGTCAATTACAAGCGTTATGTAGTCGTTCATTCGTGCCCACAACAGACTTCCTATGAAGGAGTGAAAACCTTCGGGAAGTAGGGACAAGTCGGGCGATCCGGCGGCGAGAGGCTATCGAGCGAAGAAACCTTTGGGACTTCCTGTGGTCCGCTTCTCGGATGCGGGTTCGCTTCCCGCCGTCTCCACGAAATAGCCCCTTGTCGAAGCTTGCTCCAAAGAGCTTGACAAGGGGCCAACTATTTGTTATATTAAGCGCGTCAAAATCCTCTCCTTTGCCACGAAAGCCGGTTGTGTTATGAGAAGGGAGGAGAGGTAAGAGACATTTTGCCATTCATAAGCTCTCTGCCATAGACAGAAGCCTCTGAGTTATTTCAGCTCTCCGAGTCTCTTTCTCTACGGGGCCCCCTACGAGAAGAGACCGATAGGGTCTGCTTGGAAACGAGCAGGCCTCCACGATTTGGAAAGGAGATGCGACCTTGAAGCACACACCGTCTTTTCCCGCCCGCAGATTCAAGCTCTTCGCGACGAACCTTTGCGCTGTTCGACTCCTTTTCCATTTGCGGTTTGACATCGTCTGATCAGCCATACCCACCCAAACCACCAAAGGAGTCCGCAATGCGCACTTCGTATCGTCTATTCCTCATCTCATTGTTCCTCATCATCGGCACCGCGTTCTTTTTCGGTTGCAGCAAAGAGGAAGACAATCCATCGGGTCCGTCTGCGCCATCCGAGGCTTATCTCTGGATATTCTTCGAGGGCGATTCGATAAGAATTCTCTTTGAGGATTTGCCCAAAATTGATGCAGATGGAGAGGAGGCGATCCAGCTCAGCGCATTTGTTGATACAACGCTGATTCCAAAGTATGTGGACCGAGATAGCGTTCGCTACGATGCCCGACCTCTCTATGCCTACCAGATTATCGGGGCGGATGGTTTCTCGGCGTCAGGCAATCGAGGGTATCCGGACAATATATGGGAGCACATGACCTTGGGATACATTCTCGTCTCCACGAAGCGAGCGATTTTCCCTGATGAACTGATTGATTTGGCCG
>JAZDIW010000154.1:0-5093 GCA_043804575.1 bacterium | reverse complement strand
CTTCTGAAGGACGGGCAGACCCAGCGAACGACGGTGGTCTTTCCGTGCGGGGACGGTCCGTCCCGGACGGCGGAGTGTCATCATGCGGCTCTGGGTCCGAACGGAAATCCGTGGGCAATCGTCGCCGTGGCACGGGACATTTCGCAGGAAGTGGTTTTGGAGCACAAACTCTGGGATGCTGTGGAAGAACATCGCACGGCGTTGGATTTTGCTCTTCGCACTTCGCTGGGCCTCATCAAAGGTTGTGTCTGTACACTCTATCAGCATCCGGGCATTGACGAAGCGCGACGCGGTCGCTATGTGCAAATCATCGAAGAGGAGGTGGATCGCCTCTCGAAGTTCGCCGAGGACCTCCTCGACTACCGACGGTTGGAAGTAGGGGACTTGTATGGAACGAATGAGATGGTGGATGTCGCCGGCATTCTCAGAAGTGTCTTGAGCGGTTTTGCGGGGGAGGCGGCTCGTCGCCAAGTCGAAGTGGAGACAAGTTTCACAAAGGCGCAGGGACCTCTTTTTGCTTCGCAGGACAGCCTGCGTCGCATTCTCATCAATCTGCTGCAAAATGCGATTCTCTATACGCCTCCGGGCGGAAAAGTACGGGTCACTTTCGAGGATTTAGAGCAGGCACTGCAGGTGACTGTGGAAGACAATGGGCCGGGAATTCCCGAGGAGGAGCTCCCGCGAATCTTTGAGAGATTCTTTCGCGGTCGAGTGGCTGACAAGGTGATGGGAACGGGACTGGGACTGGCGATCGCAAAGACCCTTGCCGAATCCTTGGGAGGAACCATCGAGGTCGAGAGCTCTCCGGGTCGAGGAAGCCTTTTCCGTCTCCGCCTTCCTCGCAAGGGATTGGTTGTTCGCGAGCAGAAAGCTGGACTCGAGCGACCGGAGCCCAGGCCGGTTCCCGTCGCTGCGGAAAATTGAGGGCAAACCGATGATCGGACAGGCGAAGCGAGCGGTGGGCATAGACATCGGCAGTCAGCGCATCAAGCTCATCGTTTTGAAGAAATCCAAAAAGGGCATCGAACTGGAGAACTTCTTCATTGAAGCGATTCCGTTTGGATGCATCGTGGATCACCAAATCGTGGATGGATTTCCCCTTCGCGATGCGCTGTCTCGGCTCCTAAGAGCCGCGAAGTTACGGGGAAAAGAGGTGGCGACGGCCCTCTATGGAAAGCAAGTGATGCTCAAGAAGATCACGACGGATGCGATGTCCGAGGACGAACTGGCCGCCGCGATTCCCTATGAAGCCGAACAGAGCCTTCCGTTTGATGCGCGCGAAGTCACGATGGACTACGCATCCCTGCCTCGAGATCTCGATGTCGAAGGAATGGAAGTGCTTCTGGCCGCCGCCAAAAATGACCTGGTGCATTCCATCGCGGATACGCTGCGCGAGGCCGGCGGCAGGCCGAGCCTTCTGGAAGTGGAGCCCTTTGCCTTGCAGGCCGTCTTGACCGAGAACGGGGACCTAGATGAGAAATCCACGCTGGCGGTTCTTCAAATCGGCTTTCAGGCTTCGACGGTAACGCTCTTCCAATCGGGACAATTTGAAGGAATGCGCGACATCCCTGTCGCCGGGAAGACCCTGGTGGAAGGATTGATTCGTCTGCGAGGAATTCCTTTTGAACGCGCGCTCGCCGTCCTTTCGCGAGAGCGACTCTCTCTGACGGATGAAAGTGCCTTGGAAGAGGTGGTTCGGCAAACGAGCGACAAACTCGCCGATGCCGTGGCGCGCTCTTTTCCTTCGAATTTCGGGCCGACCGCCGAGCGACCCGTCACACGCTTGCTTCTCTGTGGAGGCGGAGCGCATTTTCCCGGGATTGTGCCGGTGCTGACCGAGAGATTTGGCATTGAAGTCGAGCTGGCGGATCCCTTGCGCTTCGTGCTCCCGGTGGCGGACGGCCGGGAGGACGAGAGGCGAACCGTTGCGCCGGATCTGACGACCGCCGTGGGCTTGGCCTTGCGGGGATTCGGGGATTTGCACCCGGGCTTCAATCTCCTGCCTCAGGAAGAACGAAGAGATGCCAAGAAGGGACACTTGGCCGGAGCGCGCGTTGTTCTTCCTATTCTTGGCATGGCCTTTCTTCTTCTTTGGATCGTCATTGCGACCGTCGTGCAGGAGAATAAACTCGGAATCCTGCGAAAGAACCTGGCCGAAGTGCAGCGTGAGGCTACTCTCTATGCCGACAAGATTGCCGTGGTGGAGGAGCTGACGACGAAGCGCAATGATATTGCGGCGCGCATCAATTTGATTGAGCAACTGGATCATGATCGCTTTCTGAGGATTCACATCTTGGACGAAGTGAATCGGGCCCTTCCGAACCTGACTTGGCTGACTTCCGTGCGGGAAGAGGCCAAGGCGGGGGCGGGGAGGGTTGTCATCGAGGGAGTGACTTCCTCGAATTTGAAAGTGGCCGAGCTGATGGGCAATCTGGTCGCCTCACCCTATTTCACGGATGTCAAATTGACGGTGACCGAGAAGGGAGACATTGCGCACACGGGGGTGACGAAATTCACGCTGCAAGCCTCCATCAAGTCCCTGTCGCCGCAGAAGGCTGCTCCACCGGCAAAGGAGGACGCCATCGCCCGTGGGACTCAAGCCGTTCGGCATGCGCGTGCGCAAGCGAAGCAGAATCCATAGAGCAGGCAATAGAAATGAGAGAATTGTCTGTCGCGGGAGCATGAGTGGAAGACGAAGACCTGGAGGATACCATGAAAAGAGTCTGGACATTCATCATCGGCCTGAGCAGCATGGGTATGGTTCTTCTGTCGAGCTGCACCGAGGGAATCAACGACTATTCCGACGCTGCCAAGGTCTCCGGCCGAGTGTTCACGGACGGCACGGAGAGCCACGGAGTGGCGGGCGTCGCCGTTCTTTTGGAGTCGGATCAAGAAAGCGACGAGGCCTATACGGGCCCGGATCGCTGGTTCTACACCGATAAAAACGGACATTTCGAGGGAAGCCTTTTCCTGGGGAGCGAACGCAACGCCACCACCGGCAAAGAGACCTATCGCTATGTGGCGGATGTTGCGATCAGCTACTACTATGAGGGCAAGTACTTCTCTTGGTCGGGAGGGGCGACCGTGCAAGCCGGCGGAAACTTCATCTGTCCGTCGGTCAATCTGACTCAATTCATTCTCATAGGTTCCGGCGGAGGAGGCTAAGATGAAACTGCGCGACCCCGCGGTTCAGAAGTGGATTGTTCTGGCCGGCCTTACCATCGGGCTCATTTACGGTTACTCGAACTATGTCTTTCTTCCGAAGAAGGACGCCATCAAAGCGTCGACTCAGAAACTGAAAGGCGAGCGGGAACGGCTGGAAAAGGGCAAGCGAGTGGCCAAGGACTTCCGCTCGATTCAAGAGGACTATCAGCAGTTGCTGGCGACATGGGATGCGGCCTTGGAGCTTCTGCCAACAGAACAGGAAATGGATGATTTGCTGGAGAAGATCACGCTGGCAGGCCAGAGCAGTGACGTGTCTTTTCTTCTCTTTCGACCCTTGGAGCCGGTGGAACATCCCTATTACTGGGAAAATCCGATTCAGGTACGAACCTTGTCCACCTATCATCGCTTGGGGGAGTTTTTCTCGAAGGTGGCGGCCTTGCGGCGCATCGTGAACATCTCCCAGCTCAAGATGACGGTCTGGTCCTCCCGGGAAGAGCGCTCTCCGAACACGCTGGAGGCGGAATTCGTAGCCACCATCTACATTTTCAAGCAGCCCGGGACTCCGGCCACCGTCAAGCCGCCCGAGAGTTCCGCCAAGCCGAAGGCAGCCAATCCTCCGGCGAAGCGTCAACAGAAAAAAGCGTGAGAGGAACAACATGATCCATAGCCAACGCGGGCCCGCGAAGTCTGCTTTCAGAGTCTGGAAAGGAGTCCACAGGATGTTTCGGCGAAGGTGCTTGTGGACACGGATTCTCTTCGCTCTTTCCGTTCTGCTTACGCTGGATCAGGTCACTGGCCAGGACGCCGATGAATCCGCGCAAGAGGGTGTTGCCGAGGAGACAATCCGGACCGTCTCCGATTCGACTCTGCAGGCCATGGATTCATTGATGACGCTCACTCCGACGGCGGAGGTCGTATCGCCTTCGAGCGCCGCGAAGCGCGCCGTGACCTTTCGTTCGATTTTGCGCAGAGAAAAGTCTTTCGCCTATGATGCGGGGGGTCGCCGGGACCCCTTTCGGCCTTTGATTGTGGAAGGGAAGCGGGGGCAGGAGGTTGTTACGAGCCTTCTGCAATTGGAGGGAGCGGTCTTGACGGGCGTTGTCTGGAGTGAGGGGGAGTATTTGGCGATGGTCCGAGATAAGAATGGAAAGAATTTCTTTCTTCGAGAAGGGGATTCTGTTTTTCGAGGGCGAGTGGTCAGCGTATCCCAAACGAAAGCCGTTTTTCAGCTGGCGGAGTTTGGGGAAGTGGAACGGGTGACGCTGACCATGCGCGCCAAAGAGGACAAGACGGGAAATCAGTAGCGGTCGGTGCTTTAGTCAAGAGGGAATCATGAAACGCCTCCTATGCCTTGTGGCCCTGGCGCTTGCCTTGCCCAACAGTTTGATTCTTTTTGGGCAGGAAAGCACGCCTTTTCGAATGCCGGAGAGACGCATCTCCCTGAATGTGGAGCAGGCGGATATTCGGACGGTCTTGCGCAGCATCTCGGAGTTTTCCGGAATGAATATCGTGGCCGGCTCCAAAGTGGAAGGGCCGGTGACGGTGCTCTTGCACGATGTCTCTTGGAGGGAGGCGCTCGAGAATATTCTCAAGATGAACGATTTCGTCGCCGTCGAGGAGAAGGGCATCATTCGAGTCACGACTCACCAAGATATTCAGAATGCGGTGAAGAATGAGAAGCTCGAAACGGGCATCTTTCAGATCAAGTATGCCCGCGCCGAGAGGCTGCGCGAAGTGGTGGGAAAGCTCCTCTCCGATCGAGGCAAAGCGCAGGCGGATGTCCGTTCGAATACGCTTATCGTAACGGACATTCCGGCCAATGTGGAGGCCTCCCGGCAGATCATCGCAGAACTCGACAAACAGATGAATCAGGTGCTGGTCGAGGCGAAAATCGTGGAAGTGGACACGCGTGCCAAGCAAGAGCTCGG
>JAZDIW010000153.1:0-10090 GCA_043804575.1 bacterium | reverse complement strand
CGTATTATCCCCACCTTCTCTATGCCGAGTTCGCTCCCGGAGCGAGCAGCACTATGCTTGACCGTGTCGGCGCTTGGTATGGCATGGGTGAGAACAAGTGCGTCATCGGTTTTGATGTCTTCAACAGGAACAAAGGGGAGTACTCGGGCATGCCCGACATCCCTACGGGCAATATGGCTCTTCCGTTCCGTCTCAATGCGCGCTGGGCCAGGCCTTTCGGCGGTGTGACCGTGGGCGCGGCCTTGGGCCTTTACCATGAGTCCTACAAAGAGGGAAAGAAGTCCGACGGAACTTCATCGAGCTTAGAGCAGAAGAGCACCATCATCGGCTTGGACCTTGGACTTACCGCCCTGGACAATCTCTTGGATGCGGCGGTGGGTTTCGAGATGCCCAGTTGGACGAACAAAGGCGCCGATGGGAAAGACATTACCGAAAATGACGGTTCCATGATGTTTCGTGCGGCCGCTCGCTATTGGTACAACTACGGGGAAAAGACGACTTTGATTCCCAACTTTGAAGTCCGGATGATGAAGGACGGATTCACGGCGGCAGACACCACCGGCATGTCCGCGAGCACGACAACTTTCCGTGTCGGTGTTGGGCACAATTGGAAACCGGCGGACGGCGTCCTTGTTCTTTTCGATTTTGGTGTCCGCTTCTCATCCACGAAATATGAATGGCAGATGACGGGAGTCAAAGAAAAGACGGATAGCTGGACCGACCTGCCGTATTGGCGTTGCGGTTGGGAAGGCCAAGTCTTCAAGTGGATCAAAGTCCGGGCGGGTGCCGAGAAGCTTTGGCAGAATATGAAGCAGGAGATCAATCCGCTGGAGCCGGAAGCCGGCAACACCTGCACCAACATGTATTTCGGCGGCGATTTCTTCTTCGGACCTGTCTGTATCCAATACCTCTTGGATCAGGATTTCGTTCGTCGCGGCCCCTATTTCATTTCGGGCGACCCCGGAGGAATTTTCCATCGCTTCAGCCTCTTTTACAAGGTTCCGAAGTAAGTTTCATCGCCTAGTTCTGAAAACACGAAGGGGCTGTCCCAGTGGGTAAGGGACGGCCCTTTTCATCGGCAAAAAAGAGGAAAGGGTCGACCCAGTTGCTTCGGAGTCGACCCTTTCTTTTTTGACTATCCGCTCAAGCGCGACGGATCACCGGTGGCCCGCCCATGGGAGGCTGCGCTTTCCTTCTATCCCTGTTCTTTGCGATTTTTCGCCTTCTCCGATTCGAGCCACTCTTCGATCTTGCGTGCGGCTATCTTCGTTCCTCCGACTCCGAAGGCGATGGCGACCGCCACCGCCGCGCATCCGAAGAGTAGACCAAAGGCCAGAACGATGATCTCGTTGGCCAGTCCCATCTGACGCAGGGCGATGGCACCCGCGAACACGAGGATAGCGATCCGCGCACCTATTGCCAGCAGTCCGGCATAGGTTGCCCCACTCGATTTCAGTATGGTAGAAGCCAAATTCGCCAAATAAACGCCCACAAAGAAGATGAGCAATCCCAAAATCACATGACCGGCCAGGACGAGGAAACGGTTCAAGAGATCCGCGAGCATGACGAAATCAAGCAGGTGAAGCGCCTCCAGGGTGGCCAGAAGGATGATGGCCACGAGAACCACGGATCCCGCGATCTCAGAAGGTGTTCGGACTCCTTCGGCGGATTCCTTGCCGATACCCAATCTCGTCGTCACACGATCGAATCCCAAGCCTGTCAGCAGGTTCACAACGATCCTGGCGACGACTCGGCCGATGATATAGGCAATGGCTATCAGCAGGATGGCGGCAAATACTCTGGGAATCGCGGCAAGGATTGTATTCAACATGTTGGTGGCAGGAAGCGTGACGGCGTCCAAATTCAGGGCGTTCAGAGCCGCAATCAGTACGGGAATGAGAACAAATATATAGGCGATTAGACCCAGCAGCCCGGAAAGTCTCTGTTTCCCCAGGACGGAAGCCAGTCCCATTCGTTCGCTCAATTGGTCTGTACCGGCCGCCGCAAGCAGATCCGTTGCACTTCGCCGGACAAAGCGAGCGAGAAACCATCCTACGGCGACGATAAGCCCTGCGGCAATAAGGTTGGGGAGAAATTCGAATATCCGTGTGAACATCTCTTGAACGGGTTCGAGGAGTCCGTGCAGAGCCAGAGCGTGCAGGATGGCTGGCAGGAAGAACAGGAATACCAGCCAATATACCGCATCGCCAATGGTCTTGGCCAGGGAAAGAGGTTCTTCCCCTTCGAGATCTGCCATGCCGGCAAGCCGTTTGTCAATCTTCGCCAAGGTGAGAATTTTTGCGACAGCGAGCCGTAATGCGCTGGCGACAATCCAGGCGATCACAACGAGGAGAATCGCCCCCACCAGGCGAGGCAGATAATTGGAGACATTGCCAAGCAGGATATTGAGCGGTTCAATGATGAACGTGAGTCCCAGTGCTTGAAAGGCGGCAACCAGAACCAGGATGAGGAGGAGGTAGAATACGCCTTTTGAGATCCACCACTCGGCTTTGATCGGTCTGGTATCCTCCTCCTCACCCGCGACCCCGCGCGTCAGTCTGTCGTCCAGCTTCATCCGGTGAAGTGCTGCACGTACAAGGCGAGACACGACCAGGGCAATCACCCAGCCTACCGCGAGGATTACGAGGGCGGCGACGAGGTGGAAGACTTGGAAGCCAATTGTCTGGCCAAGATACTCAAAAGAGGTTTCAAAAATGTTCATGGCCTTTCCTCCATATTTGAGAAGCCAGGCAGAATCCTTCCATAGAAAGGAAGGAATTCCGGGCGATCATTTCTCGGAATACCGCTTCACCGCCTGAGGCACTCCGGCCTTCGCCTACTTCAAGCGGTAGCTAATACTGCCCAGAATCGCCCAATCGGACCGAGGATCATCGATGCCGTCATCACGGTAGTTGAAGACAAACGAGGGGTTGAAGGTCAATCGATTCTCGATATACAGGATGTACGTGCTGCTGAAGGTGAGAGCCAACACATTTTCGACACCTTCGGCCGTTGGAATGAGATACTCCGCTCGAAGGGTGTTGTCCCAGTCAATTCGATTGGTGATTTCATAGTAGATTTGGAAGACATCACCCACGCGGTAGCTTTGATCGTCTTCAAACACGGTGCTCATATAGCTGGTGTTGTTCAACTGCAATTGAAGACTGACCGGGCGCGACCAGTCGAACTCGACCGTGAGCAAGGGGTCCCCCGCTTCGCCGTCGTAGTCGGAGAGAACCATTCCGGCACCCGCGCGTACTTCCCAGCCATAGAAACGAAGACCGGTTGGCTCGTCGAGCACTTCTTGAATGCGGATAATCCCCATGGCACCGAGTTCGTCACCGACCAGCACGCCGGCTTTTCGCAAGACCTCTTCCATGGCTGCATACCAATACTTCCGGTATTCCACGGCACCATATTGGCTCTTGAATTCACTCTTGCGGTCAATAACGCGCGCGAGCTCCAGCAGGGCTTCATCGGGAACCTCCCCTTTGATGACCTGAAATCGTTTGAAATCTTCGACCATTCGTATGGCCTGTTTCAGCACGGTTGCATCAATGGTTCTCCCATAACCCGCGCCCGCCGTGACATCCACATATGGGTCATTGGCTTCATCTTGAGTGGCGAGCTTTCGATAGTCAAAGGTCGCGGCGCCAAATCCGAATAGTCGGGATGTCTCACGAAAATATCTGTTGGCGCGCGTCGTAAGGCGAGTGCTATAGGCACTCTGACTTTCTGCACCTTCGGTGATGTCTTGGGAAAGAGAAAAGCCGCCAACGGCGTTGATCTGATAGCTGAAAGGCAAGGAACGATAGAACAAGTCATAGGAAGCCGTCCCACCGAAATTGTAGCCTGTTTGCATTGTGTCGGCCGAAGTCCCGTTCACGTTGAATGTTCCGTTCAGGAACGCTTCCTGGGAGGTGCTCACCGGATACTTGTAGCGTGTCAAATCAATCCCGAACGCTGTCTGAAAGCCGACAAAGACAAGGATGAATGCGCAGCAGGAGAAAATCAGAAAGCTTCTCATGGTGTTACTCCTTTCTTCCTCATAGAATGGTTTGTTTGGAGACGATGAGTCAAGGACCGCAACTGTATTGCTTAGGACAACATGACCAACGCAGATACGGAAGTCACGAACTTCTTTTCATAGATTCTGCTCTGTCATCTCCGGTTTCATGAGACGACGATCCTCGTTGGGGAAGCCTCCGGCTTCCAAACGGGCTATCCTCAGCGAAAGAAATTCGAGTTGCGAGAAGAGGATGGTGCAGTCGAGGTCTTCATGGCGGATGAGGAGACGGGGCCTTGGATTTTCGCTCCTGCGCAATGAGGGCATCGGATTTCGTTTGCCTCTCGGTGCGTTGCCGCCCATTCCAGAAAGGTTTCTCCGCAATAGGGGCAGCGATATTCAAACATCGGCATGATTGATGCCTCCTTGCTTTGCCCTATCATATATTATACTCCATAATGCACACAAAAGTTCCCACAGTATCATGTCCACTTTTCTTTTGCTACGTTGAGTCGTTTCTCGTCTTGTTATCCCCAATTCTCGCGGGTCTCACCAAAAGAAAATCCTAATCTTTGCACAAAAGATTGGGGTTTGCTGCAATCTTGCTTCCGAGGAGGAAATCGAATTTCTTCCCCGCTTTTCTCACTTCGGGCCGGGCTTGCTCTCTGGAAAGGCCCGATTGTCCTCATGACACGACGAACAAGTCGCCCGCTTGCCAAAATCGCGCTTCTCATGGCAATCGCCGCAGTCCATTCCGGCGTGGACATTATCCAAGCCCACGCCCGTCACCTCGCCATGCTTGAAATTCTCCGGAGTCCAATCTTTATGGCAGGCATCGCACATCGGAGAGAGTCCGTGAAATTTGCCCTTGGCCTTGTGGCAATGCTGGCATTTCAACGGCTCGTGGTAGTGCACGAGGGGCCAGCCCGTATTTTCATGTCGGAAAGCGGCCATTTCCTTCGACCGATGGCACCACTCACAGCTTCTCATCGAGTGGCATTGGTTGCACCAGTCATGGAATTCATCGGTGGGCCGCACATATTTGTAGGGCGGATTGCCTTGGTCATGGCAATTGCGGCAAGTCTCCTTGCGGTGACACTCATCACAGGCGAGTCCAAACATATCCACATGGTCGTTGTGGAAGAAAGTCACGATGGTCTTCTTGTCCTTCGCAAGGTAGCTTTCCCAAGTGATTTTGCCCGGCCTGTGCGCGGAGCGGTAGTACGGTTCGTGCTCGGTCGGAGCCACCTCGCCCTTCATCAAATGGCAGAGGCTGCATTCGATTTCCGGGGCCCAATTCAGATGACAGCCCATGCAACTGCGGTGATAGGCGCCTTTCAGTTTGGGCTCTATCGGGTTATCCAATGTCGGGGTCACGGAATGGCACTGCACGCACGGAGGCTCGGCGCTGCCGGGGGGAGTGTAATGATGGCAGGTGCCGCAGTCGTCGCCCATCTTTGCCATTTCTTCATGAGTTTTGTGGTCAAAGGGAACGACCTGATAGGGCCCTTCAATCTCATCCAAGTGAATCATATGGGGCGCCATGACCTTCCCGCGAGGCCTGGCTTCAATATCACGGACTTTCATCGGAACGGTCCGCGGGCAACTCGGAAGGCAGGGATCTTCCAGCGTCGGTGACGGACAGGTGTGGCAATCGGTGCAAACCGTGGCGTTCTTATGGAACGTCGTTGCCGGCATCTCCTGCTTCTGAGCTGAGATCGGCCAGGGCAGAGAAACAACAAGTCCCACAAGAACCAGCAGGAAGACTGCGACGGAAATCTTTTTCGACATCTACCTATCTCCCACGATGGAAGAATTCACTCGGAATCCGCATCCTTGGAAAGCCCATCGAGTTTCAACCGGTATGCCGTTTCTTCTTCTTGTCTATCAGCATCCAGAAGATGCAGAAGAGAAGCAAGAAAGTGACGGCGATGAGATATTCTTGTCCCTTGGTCAGCAGCATGAAATCATGGAGCGTATGCATGGTGTTGTCTCCCTTACGCTCGTTCGTATTCGGATGGATAGTCCGGATGCTCCCACAAGACGGGCATCCGGTTCACAATCCAGCGGAACGTGAGCAAACCGACGGTAATAATCGTAATCGTCACGACGAACTCGGTCCACTTGGGGAAATATCGGTCGGGCAGGTTCCAATTGAAGGCGACCATGGAGACATTCACGCGATTCAATATGAGGCCAAGAACCGTCCAAATTGCCGCGAATCGCACCCAAGCGGCGCTTTCCCGACGAACCGCCCAAATAAAAATGAAACAGGGGAGGAGAACAAATCCAATCACTTCCACCAAGAACCAATATCCCAAAGGAGTATTCAGCAAATCCCAGTGCTGCCCATGAGCCACTCCTACCCATTTCAGACAAAAGTAGCCGAATAGGACTGTCGCCGCCGCTTTCCCCAAGCCGATGGTCAGCTTGTCGAAATGATTATGATCCTGATAGTTGATTTGATTCGAGAAGACGCGGTGCGAGAGCATGCTCTCAAAAATCACCATCGAAATCCCCCCGATGATGGCGGAGACCAGAAAGAATACGGGGATAAAGGAGGTGTACCACAACGGGTGGAGCTTGCCGGGAGTCAGTAGGAAGAGAGCTCCGAGAGCCGATTGATGCAAAGTCGAGAGAATCACGCCGAAAATCGTGGCGCCGATGGTGACTCGGACGGCCCATTTGCGGAAAGTCTTCCAGCCCAACCATTCGAAGACTGCCGGGCAGAATTCGACGAATTGACAGGTAAGATAGAGCGCGACATGCCAGCCCACGAGAAACATCACGGACGTCGTGCCGTAGGAAACCAGCATGGGATAGGGCAAGCGCCACGGACGGCCCAAGTCAAAGCAAAGCCCAATGATCACGAAAAAGTAGCCCAAGAATCCCGTCAGCACCGCCGGCCGGACAATCGCGTGATACTCTTTCATCCCAAAGAGGTAGACGGCGCTGCCCAGTGCAAATCCTCCTGCGGCGAGGGCCACTCCGCACAAGACATCCACACCAATCCAGAGTCCCCAAGGATAGTTGTCGGTCAGATGGGTCGTTGCCGCAAGCCCCTGAGTGAATCGAACGAAGGTCACGGGAATTCCCACCGCCAAGATGAGCGCGGCGATGATATTGAAGGGCGTGATCTGCTTTTTTACATAATCGCCGAAGCTCATTCCCAAGAAGAGCTTGTCGGCGACCCAGGTTCGGAAATCCAGTTGGTCGCGCGGCATGACGGTCATGGCTTGCCCTCCTCTCGCTTGTGGGAGGGGTCTTCCGTTTCGGCGATTTGCTCCCGGCGCCTCGAAAACATATAGACGCCTGTGAAGAACACCGGCCAGAGCGTGAGCACCAAGGGCACCGCCGAGAGAAATCCGCGCGTGAGTTCCGGATAGGGTGTGATGCCCAAATCGGTTCGAAATCCGATTTTGTCGAAAGGAACGCCGGACAGGTACATCCAACTGGTACCACCGACCTCACGCTCGCCATATATTTGGTCAATATATTTGTCTGGATTCTTGATAATTCGCTCGCGAGCGATTCGAATGAGATCACTCCGTTTACCGAAGGTGAGGGCTTCAACGGGGCAAACCTCGACACATCCAGGCAGCTTGCCTTCTCGCGTGATACGGTCATAGCAGAGCGTGCATTTCACTACGCGAGGTTTATAGGGACTGTCATATTCATACGAAGGGACATAGAAGGGGCAAGCGGTCATGCAATAGCGGCATCCGATACAGACCTTGGAATTGTAAATGACGGCTCCGGCGGATGTCTTGGAGAACGCAGCCACCAGACAAGCGGATGCGCACGCGGGTTCATTGCAGTGCATGCACTGCTTCTTCACATAGATGGGAGGCTCGCCGCGGCGGGGATTGGGAAAACGATTGACGACCGTGAAGGCACGTGCACTCGGGCGTCTTTGGATGTTGAAAATGGATTTGTCGTCCACGGGCGGCTCTGTGGGCGGCAACCCGTTGACTCTCGCGCAGGCTTCTTCGCATTTGCGACAACCAATGCAGAGTGTCGTATCATTGAGAACGCCATAGCTGCCCGGCCAGCCCGCAAAATACTCCTGGGCTTGCGCCACCGCCGCGCTCCCGAAGAGACCAACTCCCGCGATTCCTGTTGCCTTTAGAAACCCCCTCCGAGTTATTGTCATAGTTAGTCCCTGAGGAAAACTGTTGGGAAAATCCACATGGAGTGCAAATATAGCAAAAAGAGGAGTGATTGTCAACCCGAACGAAGGCCTTTTCCATGCCCGGTTGCCGTCTTGTGTCAGAATGTCCTACGCATGCCGGACATGCAAAAGCTCTCGCCTATCTAAAAGCAGGCTTGGGTGTTCTTTGGGAAGAAGAGACGAAGGCAAGCAAGCAGAGTCATTCTGAGAAGAATCAGGGAGTAGGAGCGGGACCTTCGCCAGGTTTGAAGCCGAAGGCGCCGCCTTGCTGAGGCTGTCCATGCAGCTTGATTTCGCCAAATTGCTTCTCAAAGCGCTCGATATTTTCTCTCAGCGCGTTCACGAGAAATTTCACATGCGCCGGTGTCATAATCACGCGCGCCTGCACCGCCGCCTTCGGGATCCCCGGCATGACTCGCGCAAAGTCAATGAAGAACTCCGCCGGACTGAAGGCGATGAGAGCAAGATTCGAATAGGTGCCCTCTCCCACTTTCTCATCGAGGGCCACATTGATTTGCTGGGGCTTTGGTTGTTGCATAGAATTTCCTCCTTGCACGGATGGTTCGGCGCGGCCCTTTCCCGTGCCTATACGGCGCAGCCAATCCGGACTCACGAAACACCTTTCATCGCAGATTCCGCTTCATAGGAAGGCCGGGGATTTGCTCACGGTGGAATGTCACCACGCATCTGCCCAGCTCTCCTGCAGGTTCACTGGTCATCAAGAAACACAAATCGGCGCAAAAAGTCAAGCTGGAAAGTAGCGATTCAAGGGGAGTTGTCAGTCCTTCGGGACAATCTCTGCCTGTGGATTGTGCGGTTGACTCTTAGGCTTGGCTGATGTAACTTTACAGGGGCGCTTCATTTCCCTTGCGAACAAATGAGAAACATGGCGCCCCCGGAACCTCGTAAGCTATTACAAAGTAAAAGGGTTATCAGTTGCGGGAAACGAAATTCATGAGCAAAGAGAAAACAGAATTCGATATGGAGAGCGCACCGCCGAAACTTGAAAAGGCCTACGACAATCGCGAGTTTTTGCATTCACCCGATGCCCGTACCGTTCGTGTTCTGACGGAATACTTGGAGCCTCAGGCGCGGCTGCGGCGAAGGAATGTCAGCGGCACGATTGTCTTCTTTGGCTCGGCGCGAGCTCTGCCCTCCGACGAGGTACAACCCCTGCTTGGAGAAGCGGAGGAGCGGGTCAGTCAGATTGGAGACAGGCAGGCTCTCGAGGCTTTGGGGAAGGCCCGGGGCGCGGCTCGTCATTCTCGCTATTATGAAGACGCGGTGGAGCTGGCGCGAAAGCTTACCGAGTTCTACCAGAAACAGCCGCATCCGCGAGACCGGCTCGTGGTCTGTTCCGGCGGCGGCCCCGGAATCATGGAGGCAGCCAATCGGGGCGCACGCCAGGCCGATGGAAAAACGGTAGGCTTTTGCATCAGCCTGCCGCAAGAACAGTCCGCAAATCGCTGGCTCTTGCCCGAATTGACCTTTGAATTCCATTACTTCTTCATGCGCAAATACTGGTTCGTCTATCTGGCGCGCGCGCTGGTCATCTTTCCCGGCGGCTTCGGCACGATGGACGAACTGTTCGAAGTCCTGACCTTGATCCAGACCCAGAAGCTCAAGAAGCGGCTCCCGATCGTGCTCTACGGCAGCGAATACTGGAACGATGTGATTGACTTCAAGGCGATGGTCAAGTGGATGGTGGTTTCGCCCAAGGACCTCGAGCTGTTCAAGATCTGCGACACCCCGGAACACGCCTTTGAGTTCCTGACCAGCCGGATCTTGAGCGGAGCGAATCAGGAACTTCAGGAGTCTCCTACAGAGTAGAAGAGAGGACAATCGAAAGGAGAAATAGGAAATTTGAAATTAGAAACCGGAGTCAGAGCTCAGAGTTTACTATCTTAGCTCTT
>JAZDIW010000152.1:0-3162 GCA_043804575.1 bacterium | reverse complement strand
TTTTGAATTGATAGGTCAACGAGAAGCGATGGATGTCGCCCAAGAAAGCAATTCCGGTGAAGGCATAGTCAATGGAAAGGCCGATGCGCTCAAACCGCGCCCCTCCGCCAATCGTCGCTCCATTCTGGAAGAAGGTGCCGTTCACACTGAAGAGGGGATATTCCACAAATGGATCATACCCTTCCGCACTTTCCCCGGCCGCCACATGTTTCTGTCTCTCGAACCAGCTCACCCGTCGCGACCCATTGATTTTCTTTCCGAAACGCAGGTAAGCCATCTCCCAGAACGAATATTCCAAGCCCAGGTTGTAGACCTCAAGGTTGTCGTTGGGATGACTCCAGGCAAAGGCTCCCAAGAGTTTGTGAGGCGCCTTGTCATAGAGATTCGCGGATACGCCGAAGGTGAAATTCATGGGCATCGGGAAGGGCGTGTCCACGAACTTCATGTCGGGTCCGAAATTGGAAATCAGCATGCCCATTTTCAGAGAGCGCCACCCCGTATCATAGAAGGTCCCCACATCGGCGGCCCATCCGGTAGCGGATTTATCCGCCAGGGTTTCATTCAGGAATTTTGCGGTTCCCCCCACGGAGAATTTGTTCGTTAGGCTTTGCGCATAGGTGGCACAGACGGCCAAGTCGCCGGCGGTAAAGGTCCGGCCGGTTCCGTCGGGTTTTTCCGGTGTCGTCTCTTCCATCTCATCGGTGCCCAAATAGATGACCGAGAGCGCTGCCGCCCCATTGAGCTTTTTCATGGGATGCGAAATTCCCGCATAGGCGTATTGTATCCCCACCGGGTAGTCCATGAAGCTGAGCATCACTTCGGGACTCTTGAGCTGCACAAGTCCCCCCGGATTATGCCAAATCGCACTGGCATCATTGGCCACGCCCACAAAGGCTTCCCCCATGCCCACGGCTCGGCAACTGGGGCTGATCTTCAGGAATTGCACCCCCGCCGTTCCCACCTTTGCTTGCCCCCACAGCAGCGAAGGCCCTGTCAGAGCCAAGACTCCCCAGGCAACAAAAAGCCATTTCTTCATGTGCAGTCCTCTCTATTACGCAATCCCGAGCGGGTGTCTTGATTAGCGAATGATGACGAATTTGCCCGTTTCGACGTGCCCTCCGTTCTCGGTCGTCTTGTCTTCCACACTGAAGAGGTAAAGCCCCGAGACCACCTGCTGCTTGTTGCGTGAATTCAGATCCCATTTCTCACTGTATTCGCTGACCCATCGTGACCGGTCGCCGTCCACATTGTGCGGAACAATCGCCACCAAATCCCCGGACACCGTGAAAATACGGATGAGACATTGAAGGGGAAGATTGATAAACTCGATGCGCCGATCCACTTGCGGATAGAAGTCCACCGTTCCGTCATTCTGATTTTCCCACGAAAGCCCTCCGGAATGAGGTGTGGTGTAATCGAGATAGGCGCGATACGGATTGGGCACGGCCCGCACGGGCTTCTTCGGCTCTCCGGCCGGGGCCAACAAAATCGCGTTGGCTGTTGCGGGCGTTTCCAGCGGTCCCAAACCCGTTTTCGGATCGCCGAAGTCATAGGCCGCGATGGAGTAGTAGCGTGGCCACAGCGGACGCGCGTTCGGTATCTCGAACTCATAGGTCGAATCGTTCCGCTGATCAGCGACCCTAATCGCATCCATTCCAATATTCGGCCCAAAGGGTTTCAAGATACATCGGATGCCATTGATCAGGGAATCGGGTCCGCTCTGAACGGGGTCCGGCAGAGGAATGGTGGCCAAGGAGTCATTGTATGCGGCGAAATAGGCCCAGTCTTCTCGATCGAATTCCGCCAAGAGAGAAAACGCATTTTCATTGCTGGAGTTCGCGACATAGACGCGATACCCCTCGAAATCTTGCACCAGCGAAAACGGATCCACATAGGTGGAATCTTCGGAAGGCTTCTTGGACCACCGTAAGAAAATCGAATTGCCTCGTATCTCAAAGCCCAAGCCCCCGGTGGCGCCACTTGCCGTTACGATGCCCCCGACAATTTCCGCGGCATTGCGAGTGTTCGGATAGCGATGCAGAAGGGCGGGAATCGGGGGAGGAGGCGGGCCCGTGAAGTCGGGCAATCCGTCCCCTTCATCCAATCGGCCATTTCCGGACATCCACCCCTGATCCCAATACCGATACTTCGGGTGGCTATAAGTGAGCATGACGGGAATGATATTGTCTTCCGTAATTCCCGTTCCCAGATTCGGATTCACGACCGGATCGATCAGTCCATTGCGCTCGGTGCCATCGGAATCGGGGCCTTTGTACCATCCGGCAAAGACCTCGAATTCCGTGCCGCGGAAATACCAGACACCCATGCTATCCACGCCGGCCGGCAGTTCCGCAAAGAGACCGTCGGTTCCCACATCCTCTCCATACCAACCATCGCCCGTATCCAGAATCCCATCTCCCTGGGAGCCATCCTCGTCCACGACATTCGGGTCATGGTCACGGCCCCAGTCCCATTGAGGGGTATCGCGCATGGGATTGTCATAGACCACCTGAGCCCAATAGGCGTTGTTTCGAAGATCGTCAAAATCAAACAGCGCAGGATCAATGTCCGTATTGCTCGGTTGAGGATGGTTCACATTGTGGAAATTTTCGCCGGCAACATAGGCGATGGTCATATTGAATTTCTCGCCGGGATTCAACCGGTAAATCCATCGTCCGGAGAGGTCTTGGTAGTCGCGGACCCCCAAGGGACCCCAGGAAAGCAGATAGCGCGTATCATAGCCGTCCGCAAGATCCCCGGCGTTCTCCGCATCCGGAATCATCCAGGGCTTGGGAATCGAATCGTACAACATCTGCGGATGATCCCGGATCCAATCCGGATCGTCCACATAGATTTGGTCAAAATCGAATTCCTCGTTGGAGAGCACGAAATACTTTCGTTCGTCCCCCATCGGGGTTCCATACTCGCAGGTCCAGCCCCCCCCGTTGCTGTCTCGTAGGCAGTAGGCCTCCCAGGTAGGGCCGTAATCATTCCGGATTTCGCCGTGGGAAATCCACCAGTTGAAGGACGTTTCGAGGCGGGGATTCGGAGCACGGATGACCCGAGTCCCGGCGACATTGGGGGCTGAGAAATCACTGCCCGTCGGACGGTTATAGGGCCGCCCGTCGTTATCGGCAATATAGGCCACATCAATGAGCACGG
>JAZDIW010000151.1:0-16972 GCA_043804575.1 bacterium | reverse complement strand
CTGACCTTCGGCATCCGTAATCGGGCGAAGCTTGACCGGGGTAGACATCCAAACCTCCTCTTGGATTCAGACTCTACCCCTTCAACGCACAACCTACCCGTTCCGACTCAACGGGATTACCTTTTTAGAAACGGCACTAGTTCTGGGACTTGGGCTCTTAACTTGGCAGACTCCGAGCACCCAGCGCATTCGTCGCCACTTGATTGTTGCGAACGCTCTGCTTGATTTCGAAGCAAGATTGGCGAAATTTACCGTCCGGTCCGATCCGGATGGTGCAAGCGTTCGGCCCGAACTCGATATGCTGGATATTGACGAACAGCCAGCGAGGGCCGAAGAGACTGCAAGGGACGCCTTGACCGCGGCTGGGGATGATCCATGGGATCGAACTTGCATTGAGGGCGTACTGGAGACGCTTGTGCATTCGATTAGCCCAGAGGGAGAGTACGAAGATACACTGGAAGCAAAGGGTGTTCAAGCATCGGCAAAGCCGATAGTTCAATATGCTCCAGCAATAATTCTCAGAAAGCGTTCGACTAAAGGTCTTGATAGTGCACTGAGACGGATCAGGGAACGAATCAGCCAGGGGGAGGAGGTTACTCCGGAGTTTAGGGATTTGGCCGAGATACCACAAACGCATGAGGCGGAGTCCTCGGTTGATCCTGGCAATTTGAACGCGGAGTCCAGCGGGGAGGTTTTCTTTCCCAAACCTTCGAACGAAGAGCAACGCCGTATTGTGGACAAGGTCCAGTCTGCAAGCGGTGTTCTTGTTCAAGGACCTCCCGGCACGGGAAAATCCCACACTATCGCTAATCTAATCTGCCATCTTCTCGCTACAGGACAGCGGATACTGGTTACAGCAAAAACCCCGCGCGCCCTTCAAGTACTCGAAAATTTACTGCCAGACGAAATGCGACCACTTTGCATTAATTTGCTGGGAAGCGGCTTAGAGGAAAAGCGATCGCTTGAAACGAGTGTAGGAGGCATTCTTTACAAGAATGAAGAATGGAATGAGCAGCTTTCGTCCGCCGAATTGCATAGCCTTGGTCGGAAACTTGGGCAGCTCCGGGAGGACAAAGCCGTGATAGAAAGGCGGCTCCGTGCAATACGCGAATCCGAAACCCATACTCATACTATTTCCGAGGGGATATACCGAGGCACGGCGGCACGAATTACCCGGGATGTTAAGGCCCAAGAGAGGCAATTCGATTGGTTTGGCGATGCAGTTCCATTGGAAAAAGTCTGTAAAATCTCGGAATCCGATTTAGGAAATATCATCAGTTTTCTTTGCAAATTGACACCGGAAAAACGAAGAGAACTGGAGCTGCAATGGCCGGAGCCGGACACCTTGCCGACGCCAGCGCGGTTTGCCGATTTTGTCAATGTTGAGAAAAGGGCCACAGACGAAGAGTGCGCCGTGGCGAAGGAAGCGGATTCGCACATGGCGGATGAACTTGCCAAATTCAACGACACTTCTATTAGCCTGCTTCGGGATGCCTTATCGTTATTTCTAAGCAAGTGCCGCAACTTGTCAGCGTCGCACTTTTCATGGATGCGAGATGCGGTTCGTGATGTTGTGTCAGATTGCTCGTCCATATGGCATGAACTCCATCGGGTTACACATGAGCTCATCTCCGGTGTGTCGGATCTGGTCGCACTTGCAGATGAAGTTGAGATTGAGATACGCGAACCGGTGACTGCCACGGTGCTGCTTGAGGATGCCAGAAGGCTCAAAGCCCATATGGAGACTGGCGGCAAACTCGGCTGGGGACCATTCCGCCCAAAGCTTGTCAAGAATTTCGTGTATGTGTTGACGACCGTTCGCGTAAATGGGTGTCGGTGCCGCGATCTGTCGCAGCTTCAAGTGTTTGTGGATGTGTTGCGCGTTCGCATCGAATTTGAGAAGACATGGGGATTCTGGGCAGACCGCTCCGAGAAAAGCGCTGGGCCGTATTCGCTCCAATTGCGGATTCTTACCGACCTCTGCCATGCGCTTGAAGAAGCCTTATCACTCGAGGACGCGATCAGACAATGCCGAGATGCCTTAGGACAATGTCGTGGCTTGCCGGAACCCACGTGGAACGACGAATCCCAAGTTCATCGCATGATGGCATCATGTACGCTTGCACTTGCTCGTCTCGCCAAAGGGCGTGCAATAAATGATATCCGCAAAATTGAAGTACCTGTAGCAGCCTTTCTTGCTAAAAGTAATCACCATTTAGCAACGAGTGAGTTGCAGGACGCAATACGAAATCGGGACGTTGAATCATTCGCCCGCGCGCTAAGCGTGATGCAGGATTTGGAGAAAGAGAGGTTGTCTGCGAAGCGTGTTGAGGAAGACCTGATGAGAATACGCCAACTTGCCCCGAAACTGGCAGCGGATTTGGCACAAACTTACAGAGAAACTCATTGGGAAGCACGCATTCAACAAATTCGGGAGGCATGGTATTGGGCGCAGGCAAAAACTTGGCTCGAAAAGTACACACGGAAGGAAGATGCTCCCAGCCTTGAAAAACGGGTGAGGCAAATGGAGGATGCGATAAACACCGGCATCGCTAAAATTGCTTCTCTGCGTGCCTGGTCATTCTGCTTTTCGCGGTTGAAAGAAGAGCATCGTAGGCATATGGAGGCGTGGCAGCAATGCATGCGGCGTCTTGGGAAAGGGACGGGCAAATATGCTCCCCGGCATCGGCGTGAAGCTCAAACACATCTCAACCAATGCCGAGAGGCTGTCCCGGCATGGGTTATGCCTCTTCATCGGATTTGGGATACGGTAGATCCCGCGCCCGGGATGTTTGATGTCATCATAATAGACGAGGCTTCACAGTGTGGATTTGAAGCTCTTCCGCTTTTCTACATGGGCAAGAGAATACTAATCGTCGGAGACGACAAGCAGATCAGTCCTGACGCTGTCGGATTGCCTCGTGACGCGATGCTCCGCTTAATGAAGGAATTTCTACACGACTTTAGATTTCAATCATCATTCGATGTGGAGAGCAGCCTTTTCGATCATGGCAAGCTGCGATACGGTAAACGGCACGTAACCCTTCGCGAACACTTCCGCTGCATGCCCGAGATCATTCGCTTCAGCAATGACCTCTGCTATAGGGATACACCGCTTATACCGCTAAGGCAATATGGGCCGGATCGTCTAAATCCATGTGAACGCGTCTACTTGAAGGAGGGCTATCGCGAGGGATCTCACAATCAAGTGGTGAATCGCCCGGAAGCTAAGGCCATCGCACAGAAGATCGCTGAGCTGTGTCGAGACCAAAGATACGCGGACAAAACTATGGGAGTCGTCGTACTTCAGGGCGATGCGCAAGCAAGACTGATTGACGATGAATTGCTGAAACTGTTGGGCGCTGAACAGATGGCTGAACAGATGGAGAAGAGGCGCTTAATTTGTGGAAATCCTTACAGCTTCCAGGGTGATGAACGCGACATCATGTTTCTGTCCATGGTCGCCGCACCGAATGAGCGAATTGGCCCGCTTACGAAATCAGCGGATGAAAGACGCTTCAATGTCGCGGTAAGTCGCGCAAGAGATCAGGTATGGCTTTTTCATTCCGTGACTCGCGAAGATCTGAGCCCCTCTTGCCTCCGGTGGAAGTTGCTTGAATTCTTTGAGGGAACGAAGCCGCAGACTGTTGCCGGAATATGTCGAGAAGAATTGGAGCAAAGAGCGGTACAGGACAATCGAGCGGTCATCAAGGCGCCACAACCGTTCGATAGTTGGTTTGAAGTCGATGTGGCTCTTGAACTACTTCGGAAAAACTTCTGCATCAAACCTCAGTTCAAAGTCGCTGGAAAAAGGATTGATCTTGTTGTTGAAGGTGGACAGGCACGTTTGGCGGTTGAATGCGATGGAGATGAATTCCATGGAATTGATCAGTATGAACAAGACATGCAGCGTCAGCGGATGCTTGAGCGCTGCGGGTGGGTTTTCTTTCGTGTTAGAGAATCTCAATTCATTGCTGATACAGAAGCAGCCTTGAAGGATCTCTGGGGAATGCTGAACGAGAGAGGGATTCACCCTGAAACGCGAAGTGATTCAACGAAAGGCGGAGAATCACCTTTAAGACCGCAAGAGTCAATGGCTGAGATGAAGATCGAGGTTGGTGACACGGTGGAGTACATATACGTACACGATCCCAAAACTGAAAGGCAGGCTCTAATTACACGCGGTAGCTCGAATCCCGAACTGGGAACAATGAATGTCAACACGCCGATTGCACAAGCGCTCCTATGTGCACATGAAAATGAAGAGATAGAGGTGAAGCTTCCAATGGGTTCCGTGCATCTTCTCGTCAAACGAATCAAGAAAGCTAAATAGTATTCTATTCCCGCAATTTCAACTGCTTGTTCCTTGTTTTTTAGGGCATTTCTTTTTTCCTGAGCCCTGTTTTTGACCTGGCCGCAATCTGAAGAGAAGCCTCGACAGGTATCCCATCGAGGCTTCAGTTATTGGGACGCCCTGATTCAGCGCGTGATGTGTGGTTTCTTAAAACCTTTCCGATACGCACTTCGCCTGC
This sequence comes from bacterium, assembly GCA_043804575.1. GTDB lineage: Bacteria > Electryoneota > RPQS01 > RPQS01 > DYHQ01 > JAZDIW01. The sequence continues at coordinate 12,440 of JAZDIW010000151.1, read as the reverse complement.
GTGAACAAGAGTAGGTAGTCGCGTCCTCCGGCTTTGGAGTCCGTTCCGCTCATGTTGAATCCGCCAAAGGGTTGCGCTCCCACGAGAGCGCCGGTGCATTTGCGGTTGAAATAGAGGTTTCCGACATGAAAGTCGCGGCGGGCAATCTCCAGATGATGGCGGTCATTCGAATAGAGCGCACCCGTCAAGCCATATTCGGTCTTGTTGGCATAGTCGATGCCCTGCTGAAAACTCTCTGCTTTTGAAAACGCGAGGACGGGCGCGAAAATCTCTTCTTGGAAGATGCGTGCCTCGGGCCCAATGTCGCCGAAAATCGTCGGCTGGATGAACCAGCCGCCTGCAGGACCACGCTCGCCGCCGCACAGAAGCTTGCCCTCTTTCTTTCCGATTTCGATATACTCCATCGTCTTTACAAAAGCCGCTTCGTCAACGACAGGGCCGAGATAATTCCCATAGTCCTTCGTGGGGCCGATTGTCGTTTTCTTCGCCATCTCAACGACGCGAGCGACAACATCATCATAGAGCTTCTTGTGGACAATCGCTCGCGAGCACGCCGAGCATTTCTGGCCTTGAAATCCGAAGGCCGATGCATAGATGCCCTTAGCGGCCTCTTCGGGATTAGCCGATTCGTCCACGAGAATGCAGTCTTTGCCGCCCATTTCGAGAATCGTGCGTTTGACCCAAATTTGGCCGGGGGCAAGTTCGGCCGCCAGGCGATGAATGTGAAGGCCGACTTCTTTGGAGCCGGTGAAAGCGATGAAACGAGTGCGCGGATGACCCACAATCGTATCTCCAATCGCGGCGCCGGAACCGGGCAGGAAATTCAGGACGCCCGCAGGCAATCCGGCCTCTTCGAGTAGATTGTGGAATCTCCAAGCGATGAAGGGCGAAGCCGAGGCGGGTTTCAACACGACGGTGTTGCCGGCGACGAGTGCGGCGGTCGTCATCCCGACTAAAATCGCCAGCGGGAAATTCCACGGAGGAATCACGGCGCCGACACCGAGAGGAATGTAGTAAAGATTCTCTTCTTCGCCGGGGTAACTGACGAGGGGCTGTGGCTCGGCAAGCCTCATCATCTCGCGGGCATAGAACTCCAAAAAATCAATGGCCTCGGCCGTGTCGGCATCGGCTTCCACCCAATTCTTTCCCACTTCGAGCACCATCGTCGCCGAAAATTCATGTTTGCGCCGCCGCATTAGCGCCGCCGCTCGCAGGAGAATTCGCGCGCGTGCCTCAGGCTCCCAATGGCTCCAGTCATCGAAACGCTTATCGGCGGCTTGAACCGCTTCGAGAGCCATTTCTTTCGTTCCCTTCGCGAATTCTGCGATGACTTCGGAAGTTTTTGCGGGATTCATTCGAGCGAAAGTCTGGCCCGACATCTTACGCTGCCCGTCAATGATAACCGGCCACTTTTGGCCAAGCTCCGATTGAATTTTGTCCAACGCCTGTTGGAAAGCTTTGCGATTTGCCTCGAGGGAAAAGTCCGTCAGAGGCTCATTCCGAAATTCAGGTAACATCATGCAATCCCAGATTTATGACGGATTTTTGATTTTCTTTCTCGCGGCCTTAACTTAATAGAAATCTCGTTTAATTGCAAATCAGAGACGAAATGCAGACAACATGGTGCTCACATATTCAGACCGGGCTCCCCTGTGAAAAGGGCGAGACCGATTCCGTCCATTCTGTGAACAATTGATAAAGGCTCAAAAACTCATTATCTTTTGTTGCCGCAGAGTCTACTGTCAGTCAGTGAGAAGCCTGGATATGCGACACATCTTCCCGTTTTTCTTCCTACGCACCTTTGTGCAAGCGAGTTTCGCTCAGCTTTCCGGTTCCTTGAGTGGAACGCTGGGCCCAGGGGTGTATACGGTCATCGGGGATATTGGTGTGGAATACGGCGATACTCTCCGTCTCCTGCCGAGCACGATATTCAACTTCTTGGGACCATATTCGTTTGGAATCTCGGGAACGCTTCTGGCCGAGGGCACAGAGACGGATTCTATTGTGTTCACCACAGACACCTTGGCCAACCCTGGTCGCTATCCAGGCCTGCGCTTCATGGGTTCAGGGATTTCCGGCAGCCGCTTGGCCTATTGCCTGATTGAGCACGGAAAGGCCTACTTTGGTGGCGGGGTACATTGTAGGGAGTCTTCTTCCCCGAGCTTCACACATTGTGTCATCCGCGGCAATTCAGCAGACAGTAAAGGGGGGGGGATATATTGTTTCGATGCTTCCCCAACCTTTGCGAATTGCACTATCAGTGGGAATTCGGCAGGAAGTTATGGTGGAGGTATTAGCTGTTTTTCCGCTTCCCCAGCCTTTACAAATTGCGTCATTAGCGGCAATTCATCAATTGAAGGGGGGGGATTGATTGCTCTTCAGGGAATCCCACTTTCACAAATTGCACTATCAGTGGCAATTCATGTGAAGATAGGGGGGATGGCTTGTGCTGTTTTGTTGCTTCCCCCAGGGTCTCGGATTGTATCATTACTGGCCTCCATAATGAAGCGGTTGCTTTTCTCTTTGATAATTCAGCAAGCCGTTTTGAGCGTTGCTGCATAGTTCGACATGGAGGCGATCCGTTTAACAGTCCGAACGGTTCTGGAGGGCCACCGGGCATTGGCGAGCTCGTGACGACGAACGCCAATGGGGACTCGTGCGATATCTATGGCAATATCTATTTGGGCCCTCTTTTTATAGACCCGCTGGTAGAGGATTTTCACCTGAGCGACTGGAGTCCCTGCATCGGTGCGGGTCAAGCCGGTGGGCCTGATGAAGACGTCGAGGGCAATCCCCGCCCCAATCCTCCCGGTTCGTTGCCGGACATCGGAGCTTATGAGAATGCGTTGGCCGCGCCTGTGCCTTATCAAGGGCTTTCGGGGGCACTGAGCGGTGTCTTGGGCCTGGGCACCTATCGCATTGCTGGCACCGTCTCCGTGAATGCTGGCACCACTTTGCGTCTCTTGCCGGGGACGACCTTTCTCTTCGGCGGGCCTTACCCCTTTGAAATTCGGGGAACCCTCTTCGCAGAGGGGACAGTAAGCGATTCGATTCTCTTCACGAGCGATGGCCCCTTGCCTGAGCCCTGGCGCGGGTTGCGCTTTTCTGGCACGGGGAGTTCAGGCACCTTCAGCTACTGCGTTTTTGAATACGGCTATGCAGCCGGTGGAGATTCCGCCGACCATGGCGGTGCCGCCTATTGCGACCAAGCTTCCCCTTCCTTTGCTCACTGTACCTTCCGACATAACAGCGCCACAGCTCTTGGGGGTGCGGTCTATTGTGAGAGGGCATCCCCTCCTTTCATGAATTGCACCTTTCAGGCGAACGGGGCCTACGGAGGTGGCGCCGTCTATTGTTGTGTCAGTTCCTCCCCCAATTTTGCCAACTGTGCCTTCATTGGCAATGATGCTTGGGGTGACGACGGCTGCGGCGCCGGCCTCGCGTGTAACGGCTCATCGCCCCGATTGGCCGATTGCCTCTTTACCGACAACCACGCAGGGTTTGCCGGGGGAGGGATCTATTGTTTGTACAGTGCCGCACCGACTTTTACAGACTGTGTTCTTGACAACAACATATCCGACGAGGGAGGGGCCGTGTGTTGTTTGATGTCCTCCTCGCCTATCTTTACAACCTGCACCTTCAGCGGCAATTGGGCGTACAATGGCGGCGCAGTCTACTGCTCCGGTTCTTCTTTGCCTATCTTTATAACCTGCTCCTTCAGCACCAATCAGGGACATTATGATGGCGGTGCTTTGTATTGCATCGGGGCTTCGGCACGTCTTACCTATTGCACTCTTGGGGGCAACTCGGCAGGAGAGGGAGGCGCGCTCTATTGCCGGGGCTCTTCGCCTACTTTCACGAACTGTTCCCTAAGCGGGAATATCGCAACGCAGAATGGCGCCGGAGTCTATTGCCTCAATTCCTCTTCGAGGTTCAAGGCCACTGTTATCGCCTTTTCTGAAGGCAACGGAATCTACTTTCAAAACAGCGCCGCCAGCCGAATGACCTACTGTGATTTCTTCGGCAATAGCGGGGGCAATTTCACCTTCTACAATGATGATTCTACCCAAGGCCCATCCCATATCGGCCAACTGGACACCATCAATGCCAATGACGACTCATGCGATGCTTACCGTAATATCTTCCTTGATCCAGAGTTCATATCCAGTGATGACTTTCATCTGCAGGCGAATTCCCCCTGCATTGACGCTGGGGATCCAAGCTTGCCTTTCGATCCCGACACAACAGTTGCGGACATCGGCGCCTTCTATTTCGACCAGTCTGATGTTATCATCAGGCCCAACCTCGCACCTATGACCTATGCTCTTTACCAAAACTATCCTAATCCCTTCAATTCAACGACGCAAATCCGCTTTGATATTCCCCAAGCCGCTAAGGTCGAACTGAAAGTCTACAATATTCTTGGGCAAGAGGTGGCGACGCTTGCGAATGACATGTTTCCTGCGGGCACTCACCGGGTTTCCTGGGATGCCGCGAGCTTGCCGTCGGGTATTTACATTTATCAGCTCAAAGCCGGCTCGTTCAGGGAGGCCAAGAAGATGGTCTTGATTCGCTGAGGCGTCATGTTCGTTTAGGCAATCGGAATAGCCCGGGCGGGAGCCTGGCTGTTTTTTTTTGGGCTTTTGGAAAGAACTGGTTGGAGCTTGCGATTCTGCCGCGAATTTCATCAATTTGCAATGGGTCTTTGGCACCTTGGAGGAGTGAACGCGGGAACTTTTTGATAATACAGAGTGTCACATAATCGAAGGTCTTTGCTGCGGACAGACCAGCGGGCTTTAAAAAGGAAAATGGAGGTTGTATGAACCGCAAGCATTCGTTTTTGATTCTTGCTGCCCTTCTTCTTGTCGCTGGTTCCGCAGTGATCGCCGCAGATACTTCGGAAAAGTCGGAAAAGAAGGAGAGCCGCGCATTTCTGGGCGTGTTTTTGGACGATGTCTCGGAAAAGACCGCATCGGACTATGGAGCACCCTCGGGTCAGGGTGCGCTAGTGAGTCGCGTTTCAAGTGATTCTCCGGCCGAGGAGGCGGGCCTTCGAGCCAACGACATCATCGTCAAATTCGCCGGAACGGCCGTCAAGAACTCGGACGATTTGCGCAAGATGCTGCGCGAAAAGAATCCGGGGGATATCGTGACGCTGACACTCATCCGGGGTGGCAAAGAGAGAACCATCGAGGTCACGCTCGGGAAACGGTCTCGCTCCCAACGATTCGGCCTTCCCGAGAAGGACATTAAAAAGGAATTCATGTGGGCTCTCCCTGAGATGCCCGAAATGCCCGAGACTGCTGGACATGCGTGGGCCGGAGTTCATCTTCAGGATTTGACCGAAGGTTTGGCCAAGTATTTCGGTGTGGAAGAGGGCGTTTTGATTTCAGATGTTGAAAAAGAAAGTCCAGCCGAGAAAGCCGGGATAGAAACCGGCGACATCATCGTCCGCATTGACGGTCATACGACGAATGACCTTCATGATGTTCAGCGGTGGGTTGGCCGCCATGAGCCGGAAGAAAAGGCCAAATTCGAGGTGGTTCGCAAAGGGGCATCCAAGACGATAGAGGTGGAGCTCGGCGAAAGCCCACGCCCTCCGACTATGCACGGTTTCTCCCCGTACGGGCTGAGGTCACACTCAGGTCGCCGCCAAATTTACCGCGACGAGGACCTGCGGGAACTTCTGGAAGATATTCCTCGTTCAATTGAAAAAATTGACCCAGACGAATTCGGCCAGCGCATATACAAGTTCCGGAAGGACCTGCAGCCGCAACTCGAGGAGCTGAAGGAACGCCTTCGGGACCTCGAAAAGGAACTCCAGCGGCTCAAAGAAGAACGAAGTTCTCAACAAAAGATGTAATTTGCGCCGCAGCCGGGATCGGCACGAAGGGAGCCTCCCCTGAACCTTCGAGCCCCCGCTCGGCGCAACCATTTAGGCCACAGCACGCACAAGCTGTGGCCTTTTTTTCGTACGAAATCTGTCCCTCTATTTGCGATCAGAGACCATGAAGATTGAATTTCCTTGTCCCCATTGCGGGCGACCCATCGAGACCTTCAAGAATCCCTATCCAACGGTGGATATTCTCTTCCATCGCTCGGGTGAAGTCCTTCTGATTCGCCGAAGAAATGAGCCGCTTGGTTGGGCGTTGCCGGGAGGTTTTGTGGATTATGGCGAATCCGCCGAGCAGGCGGCCCGGCGCGAGGCGCTGGAGGAAACCGGATTGACGCCACGCCATCTTCGGCAGTTTCGAGTCTATTCGCAGCCGGGTCGTGACCCGCGATTTCATACCTTGACGGTTATCTTCCTGGCAGAACCCGAAGGAGAGATTCGCGCAGGTGATGACGCGGCTGAGGCGCGCTGGTTCGCCATAAGGGCGCTGCCGACGGACATGGCATTTGATCACGCCGGAATCATCGCCGATGCTCAGGCCGCCGGCCTCTTAGCCTGACGAATCCCGCCTCCAGGCGTCTCTTCCTTTCTTCCGAATGCCTTCTTCTTGCATTTGCGAAAGTGAATGCAAGGATGCATATTAGGATGCGCCAATCCCGCCAAATCAACTTGCCTCCTTCGAGGTTTCCATGCGTTTTGCTCAAATTCGGGCAATCTATCTGAAAGAGATGCGCGACATTCTTCGAGACCGACGCACTCTCTTCGTGATGATTGTTCTGCCCATCCTTCTGTATCCTTTGCTCATGATTGGAGTTCTGCAGTTCTCTTCTCTGCAGGAAAAGAAACTCCGGCAGGAGGTCGCCAAAGTTGCCGTTCTTGGAGAGCCGTTGCCGCTCGGGCTTCGTCGAACGCTGGATTCCGCCTCGGCCATTCAAGTTGTGCAAGTGACGGATTGGAGGCAAGCTCTCCGCTCCGGAGATTTGCATGCGGCCTTCGAGATCGCTCCGGGATTTGCCGACAGCCTCGAGACTCACCGCGCCGCGTCCCTCTCGATCTACTACAACGCGGCCAAAGAGCGCTCGGTGGAGGCGCGACGAAAAGTCGAGCGCGTTTTGCAGTAATACAAAGAGGCCGTTGTGACCGAGCGCTTTGAAGCCCTCTCCGCGGATACTTCGCTATTGCGGCCGTTTGCCATGCAGGTCGAAAACATGGCCACAAGCAAAGAGATGTCCGGCTTCGTCTTCGGCAAATTCTTGGGGTATCTATTGATCTTCATGGTGATGATGGGAGCGTTCTATCCCGCGATTGACTTGACCGCCGGTGAAAAGGAACGCGGCACTCTCGAAACGCTTCTCGTTTCCCCGGCCCATCGCAGCGAGATTGTCTATGGGAAATTCTTTGCCATTCTCTCGATTTCCCTCATCACCGCCCTGTTGAACATCGGTTCGATGGGTCTGACATTTTCGCAGGGCATGCAACTCATCCGGACGGATCTTTCATCGGCCGGTTTCGACTTCAGCATCACTCTCCTGGGACTAGCTTCGTTGACACTCTTGCTCGTTCCCATCGCCGTCTTTTTGAGCGCTCTCTGCATGGCCGTTGCGACACCGGCGCGCAGCTACAAAGAAGGTCAGAACCTTCTGACTCCCATTTATTTCATTGTAATTTTGCCGGCACTCGCCTCCATCTTGCCCGGCATGGAAATCTCGCCCTCGCTCTCGCTGGTTCCGATTGTCAATGTCTCTCTGCTGACCAAGGAATTCCTGATGGGCCGTTATCCACTCACGGAGACGGTACTCACTTTCCTATCCTCGTGCCTTCTGGCGGCGCTGGCTTTGAAGTGGGCGACTTCTCAGTTCCACCGAGAGTCGGTGCTGTTCCGACACGCCGAAGATGTCCGTTGGTCGCCCTTTCGGCGACCCGTTATCAGCCGACCGCTTCCATCGGCGGCCGGGGCCTTCACGGTTTTTCTGGTCGTTCTGATTCTCGTCTTTTTCATCGGCGCGCGCTGGCAGAGCCAGCAGCTCCTTCAAGGCCTTTTCAAGACAGAAGTGCTGCTCATCCTTTTGCCCCCAATTCTGGCCCTTGCCTGGGGGAGGCGGGATTTTCGTGCGTCCTTGGGTCTGAGAAGACCTCCCCGAATGATCTGGTTTCCAACTCTCATCTTTATGTTAGGAGGGTGGCTTCTGGCGATTGAGATTGCATCGCTTCAGAATCTCATCACGCCTTTTCCGAGTGACCTGCTGAAGCACTTCGAGGGATTCTTTGCTCAGCTGAACCGATTGCCAATCCACCGTGCGCTGTTCTATATCGCTCTTCTTCCGGCCATCTGCGAGGAAGTGCTCTGCAGAGGCTTCCTTCTGCGGTCCTGGCTGCCGCGACTGGGCAAAGCGCAGGCAATCCTTGCCGTGGGGATCATCTTTGGCGTACTGCACCTCGACCCTTATCGCTTCCTTCCCACGACTTTCTTGGGCATTCTTCTGACCATTTTGGCGGTGGAATCCGGCTCGATTTTTCCGGCGATGTTCGGCCATGCCTTGAGTAACGGCCTGACATTCCTCATCCAGCGACATGAGGAATTGTTCGCGGGAGAGGCAGGATTTCAATCGGAACAGGAGTTCCTCCCCTGGTATCTCGTTGTTGCCGGCCTGCTGCTTCTTGGGGTGGGGTGGAGGTGGCTGAGACGAGTCGCTCAAGAGAGCCGTATCGAATCAGCGTTGCCGAACGGCGGTGTCGCGGCTGGCAGCTCTTGAGCTCGTAGCGCCCAGCTTGCTGGGCTTCATGCTGCGGGAGTCTCCAACCCCCATGCGGCTTTGCGATTTGGAAGGTAACAAGGCCGGAATTGGGAAACCACATCGTAGGATCTCATAGCCCAGCAAGCTGGGCGCTACGCATTCCCCATGCTTGTCCCAAAAATATGAGAGAGGAATTCAGCAGGCGGTGGCCACATCGACAGGTTCCGGCCGGGTTGCGCACGGCGTAGGATGGAGGGGATTGGACATGGGTACGTGCTTAACCCGGCTCGGCGAGACAACTGCGCTCTGATGTTTTTTGAGATGCGCTGTAGTGAATAAGAAAATATCAGGCGAATCTCTTTTGAAAACAGCTCCAATCGCCTACGTGAAAAAGAAAAAGGCGACAGCCCCTGACCGTCGCCCTCTGACCCCCGCGGTACCAAGCTCACTTCGCCCGGCCTAAGGATTCACGGCGCAATTTCTCCATATTGATTCCAAGTTGGCGGATTTTTTCCTGCAGATTTCGTCGCGCGATGCGTATTTCACGCGCCGTGCGGCTGATATTCGCCGCATATCGTCGCAAGGCGGCTTCAATGAATCGGCGCTCAAACTGCCGCCGTGCTTCACGCAGACCCTGAAGAGGCACCGTACCGATGGTCACGGAAGGCTCCCTGCCTTCTGCGGTCAGGATCTCCTGGGGCAGATGCTCCAAATCAATCATGTCGCCGAGTGCAAGGGCCATGGCTCGTATAATCGCGTTTTCGAGTTCTCGAATATTGCCGGGCCAAGGGTAAGAAATGAGAGCCTCGAGCGCAGCGGTGCTGACGGTTTTCGGGCTGCGAACAGACCCGTGATTTCGGGCGATGAAGTGCCGCACGAGTTCCGGAATATCGCTGGCTCGTTCACGCAAGGGCGGGACGGAAATCGAGATGACATTCAGGCGATAGAACAGGTCTTCCCGAAATCGTCCATTTGCCACCTCCTGGCTAAGGTCGCGATGCGTCGCCGAGATGAAGCGAACATCCACCCTAAGGGTATGATTTCCTCCCACCCGTTCAAATTCACGATCTTGAAGCGCGCGCAGGAGTTTTACTTGGATACTGGGTGGAATCTCGCCGACTTCGTCCAAAAAAATCGTGCCGCCGTCTGCAATCTCGAATCGGCCTTTGCGCCGACTGTAAGCGCCGGTGAAAGCGCCGCGTTCATGGCCGAAGAGCTCGCTTTCGAGGACTCCTTCCGATAGAACCGCACACGAAACCTTGACAAAGGGCCATTGTCGCCGCGGGCTGAAATGATGAATCGCCTTCGCGACAAGCCCCTTGCCGCTGCCGGACTCCCCCCGGATAAGAACGCTCACATCTGCGTGAGAAAGATGACGCACCATGTCGAAGATTTCGAGGATCTTCGGGTGCCGCCCCACGAGACATTCGGTTTCGGAGAGAGTAAATTCGAGAGTTGCCGAATCGCTCTGATTCATGGTTGTCTTGGACAGAAATTCCGTTCTCTTGCGCGCTGCTTTTGTTACAATTGACAATATCCGTGCCAATCCCATCGCCATGAGACTGCATGTCTTTCTTGTCTCTTGTAAGATACTGAAATAGAAAGATCTCGCCCAAAGTCTTGAACTTCGTCGCCTTTTCGTGCGTGAGATTTATGATTGTTCGTCATCTTTTCTCTTGCGAAAAGCAGGCGATATTGCGCTGAAATCAGCGCACCCCGCGCTCATAACGACGCAGATGAAGTCTCTATGGAATGGCAGCGAGGGCCTATTTTGCGCATTTGCGGGAATGAGCGCCGAAATAGTCCCTAAGAAACTGAGTTTTTTTCTGCCCATCACCGCTTGACACGCCTTCAATGTGCGATGAAAAGAGCGCACCCCATTCCGGCCGCCTTCTCGGAAGCGATGGGAGACATACGGAATGCGTAGCGCCCAGCTTGCTGGGCCTATGCAGCATCGTAGGTGACTTTACAGCCCAGCAAGCTGGGCGCTATGAGCTCAAGCAAACCTTAATGAAAGCAGCACTGGGAGTGCCAATTTCAGAGAAGAATATGCGGAAATCGTTTGGGAGGAAGGCGAAGCAAGGAGACTGAGTGGTGATTGAGAGGCTATCTTGCAGAGCGCAGGTCGCGGATCGTCCAGCCCATGAGGCCGACGATGGCCGCAAGTATTCCTATAATGGCATAGAGCTGAGCGACGGGAATCCATTCCAGAGCGATGCCCGTCAATGCGGCGCTCAGAGCCGTCAGTCCGAAGACGGCCAAGTTAATCATACTGAAGATGCGCCCTTGCATGCGAGGCGCCACGATTTCTTGAATCAGCGTCGTACGGGGAACGAGGATGAAAGGGACGCCAATCGAGTGAACAAAAATCACCACCATGCTTGTCCAAAGTTCCGTGGTCCACAAGAGGGGAATGAACGACAGCCCATCAAAGATGATGGCACTGAGGATCACGCGGCCTTTCGGCAATTGCCTTCCCCAGCGGTGAAGAAAGAAGCTGCCGAGCAGCATGCCGGCGGCGAAGGAAGCATCCAAGCCGGCAAGCCCCAGTGGCCCGTGTTGCAGATGGTCGCGCACATAGATGGGGAATCCGACGATGGCGGGCCCCATGATGAAGAGATTATCCACGGCGGTAACCAGGAGCAGTCCGCGGATGCGACCATCGCGATAAGCATGGGCAAGCCCTTCGCGCAACGCTCGAACCGGAGGCTCTTGTGAAGGAATTGAGGGAGCAACTTCGATTCGTTTGGCTCGGGCCTTCTTGATCCACCAAATGCACGCAAAGGACGCCAGGTACGAGACCGCATCCATATAAAAAAGCCCCGGCAGTTTCAAAAGAGGCAGTGCGGCCGCCGCAAGTCCGGCTCCGAGCAGAAAGGCTAAGTTGATGGAGCCCTGAATGAGTGCATTGGCCTGAGTCAGGTTTTCCTTTTCGACAAGTTCCGGGATCAGAGCATCGCGGGCGGGCATGAAAGCAACGGTGAAACCGGAGATGGCAAAGGCCAGAACGCCGAGATGAAAACCCCTCAGGTGGCCGGATACGAGAAGCAGAGGAATGACTGCGACCAGAAGAGCGCGCGCCAGATCGGCTGCCATCATCACACGCCGACGGTCAAACCGGTCCACCAAGACACCTGCAAAGAGCCCGAACAGAACCGCCGGAAGGAACTGAGCGGACCCTACCAGTCCGGTGGCCATCTTGGAGCCGGTCAAGTCGTAGATGAGCCAGAGAAGCGCCACCCAATGGATTTCATCGCCCATGGTCGAGATGAAGCCCGCAAGCCAAAGTGGAAAAAGCCCAGCAGGAAACTGGGCTTGCAACTTCTTAAGTAGAGTCATGGCTGCTCTTCGAAGGTGGGACTCCCGGGCTTCATTTGACGACGGCAATTCGGACAACCGATTGTCCGGCCGTGGTCGCAAATCGCCCGAAATAAGTGCCGGACGGCAAATTGGAGAACTCAAATGGAATGCGATGACAGCCTACGGTCCATCTTCTCTCTGGAACATGCGCAACCGCACGCCCAAGAATGTCCGTGACAGTGAAGGAGCCGACAAGTCCCTCGGGGATTTCGAGGGTCCAAACAGCAATACTATTGGCCGGATTGGGAAAAGCGCCGATGGAAACTTCTTTGTGTTCGACGGCCCGAAAATGCGGTTCGGTCGCGAGGTAATCGAGAGCAGCCAGTCCATCGGCAATTCCCCAACCATAGTCCGTATCAGGGGCGGCGGCTTGGCTGGCAGACATGAGCAGCGCTTCGCGAAGTTGCATGGGCGTCCAATCGGGATGTGCCTCGAGAAGCAGTGCACAGATT
>JAZDIW010000150.1:0-2777 GCA_043804575.1 bacterium | reverse complement strand
AACAAGAATTCCATCAAGATTATCGGGGAAGAAACGGATTTCTTCGGACAGGGCTTCTTCGTCTATGATTCGAAGAAGGCAGGCGCGGTGACCACTTCGCATCTTCGCTTCGGTCCACAACTCATTCACTCCGTCTACCTTGTGGATAGGGCGAATTTCGTGGCATGTCACCAGTCCGTATTTCTCGAGCGCTACGACATGCTATCGGATGCCGTCGAGGGAGCGACTTTTCTCTTGAATACGCAGATCCCGCCGGACAAAGCATGGGATGCGCTGCCTCGCGAAGACCAAGAGCAAATCATCAAGAAGAGAATGAAATTCTATGTGATTGATGCCTATAAGGTGGCGCGAGAAACGGGAATGGGAACTCGCGTGAACACGATTATGCAGACCTGCTTTTTCGCTCTGTGCGGCGTGCTTCCCAAAGACGAAGCCATCCAGAAAATCAAGGACTCCATCAAGAAGACTTGGGGCGTGCGCGGGGATCAAATTGTGCAGATGAATTTTGCTGCGGTGGACAGCGCCCTTGCCAACCTGTATGAAGTCAAGATTCCCGGTCGCGTGACCAGCACTTTTTCGCGGCCTCCGGCCGTGCCGGATGAGGCTCCCAATTTCGTGAAGAATGTTCTCGGAAGAATCATTGCGGGCAAAGGTGACGAAATTCCGACGAGTGCGATGCCGATAGACGGCACCTTCCCGACGGCAACCACCATGTGGGAAAAGCGAAATATTGCACTGGAGATTCCGGTTTGGGATTCCGAGACCTGTATTCAGGACGGCAAATGCGTGTTGGTCTGCCCTCATGCGGCGATTCGCCAGAAAGTCTATCTACCGGAAGAATTGGCCGGAGCGCCTCCGACTTTCAAACATACGGATTATCGCGGAAAGGAATTCCCCGGTTACAAATATACTTTGCAGGTCGCGCCGGAAGATTGCACCGGTTGCCGCCTGTGTGTCGAGGTTTGTCCGGCCAAGAATAAGCGCGAAGCGGGTAGAAAAGCGATCAACATGGAGCCTCAGCCGCCATTGCGCAAAACCGAGCGCGAGAACTATGATTTCTTCCTCAATTTGCCCGAGGTGGACCGAGGCAAGGTGAGAATCAATACGGTGAAGGGTTCGCAGTTCCTGCAGCCGCTCTTTGAATATTCGGGAGCCTGCGCGGGATGTGGTGAAACACCCTATGTCAAACTGGTTAGCCAACTCTTCGGAGACCGTGCCGTCATTGGAAACGCGACCGGCTGCTCGTCCATCTACGGCGGAAACCTCCCCACGACGCCGTGGTGCGTCAATCCGGAAGGTCGAGGCCCAACATGGAATAATTCGCTCTTCGAAGATACAGCCGAATTCGCCTACGGATTCCGCCTGACCCTTGACAAACACAAACAATACGCCGAGGAACTACTGCGAAAACTGGCCGGGAAAGTCGGTGATAATCTTGTTCGCGAATTGCTCACCGCGGACCAAACATCGGAAGCGGGTATCATCGCTCAACGCGAGCGAATCGCCGCTCTTAAGGGGAAGCTGGTCAAGATAGATTCAGAGGATGCTCGGAACTTGCTGAGTGTCGTGGACTATCTGGTTCGCAAGAGCGTCTGGGGAATTGGAGGAGATGGATGGGCTTTTGACATCGGTTACGGAGGACTGGATCATGTGCTGGCCCAAGGGCGCGATGTGAATCTGCTCGTACTCGATACAGGCGTTTATTCGAATACGGGAGGGCAGTGCTCGAAGGCAACGCCCTTAGGTGCAGTGGCTCGATTCGCCGCGGGCGGAAAACCCACACCGCGCAAAGACCTTGGACTTATGGCGATGGGCTATGGTTATGCTTATGTGGCGCAAATCGCTATGGGAGCCAATGACCTGCAGACACTGAAGGCTTTCTTGGAAGCGGAAAGCTATCCCGGGCCGTCTCTTATCATCGCTTATTCCCATTGCATCGCGCACGGGATAGACATGGCGAAGGGAATGCAGAACCAGAAGGCTGCGGTCGAAAGCGGAGCGTGGCTTCTGTATCGCTATGACCCACGATTGGCCGAGCAGGGAAAGAACCCGCTGCAACTCGATTCTAAGCCTCCGAAGATTCCGGTGGAGCAATGGGCTTATATGGAAACGCGCTTCAAGATGCTCACAAAGAGCAAGCCCGATGAAGCGCGACGGTTGATGGAGCTTGCACAGAAAGATGTGCTGAACCGCTGGAATTTCTACACGCAACTGGCGAAGATGAGATATGACCTGAACGCCGAACCCGCTCCAGAGGAACACGCGGCAATGCCCGCGGAAACGGAATCGTGATCTCGCAAGCCTGAGAGCGCGAACCAACAAGGCGTCAGAAATCAACTGAAAAAGGAAGCCCGAGACAATCTATGTTTCGGGCTTTTTTTCGAGAAGACTTTGTGCCGTTCCCACGGGGGAAGCTCCCCTCGCGCCGTTGTGACTCTCCAGAGTCGCAATGGCGCAGCGTAACCGCCGGGCGGGTCTGGAGACCACACCACGGCGATCGAATAGAAACCGCTCTTATCAGCGGATAATCACAAATTTTCCGACTTCAATGCGTCCGAGATTTCCCTCCGTAAGATCCTCGACGCTGAAGAGATAGAGCCCCGAGACGACCTGCTGTGTGTTGCGTGAATTCAGATCCCACCGTTCACTCGCGGGAGAACGCCAGCCGATGTTTCGGTCGCCCGGAAGATTGTGCGGGATGACGGCGACCAAATCGCCGGAGACGGTGAAGACGCGAATGAGGCATTTCTCCGGCAGATTGACGAACTCGAGACGAC
>JAZDIW010000149.1:0-4762 GCA_043804575.1 bacterium | reverse complement strand
CACGCTCCTGCGTGTTGCTTTTTCCTTAAAACAGAAACTTGCCGTCCTTATAGAAGAGCTTGCCGTCCGCAAAAATCTCACCGCCATCTCGCAGATTGCAAATCATATCCACATGAATGGCGGACTTATTCGTTGCGCCGGTTTCCGGATAGGCCGCGCCAATCGCCAGATGAAAAGTTCCGCCGATTTTCTCATCGAATAAGATATTCTTCGTAAAGCGTTGAATGCGCGGATTCGTGCCGATGGCAATCTCACCCACATGCCGAGCTCCTTCATCCGCCTCCAGGAGCTTCTGCAAATAGGCTTCGTTCTTCGTCGCCTTCGCTTTGACAACCACTCCCTTCTCGAAATGTAGTTCGATTCCGTCAATTTCTCGGCCGTGTTGCACCGCCGGATAGGTGAAGCGAACGACGCCTTCGGTTGCATCCTCATGCGGCCCCGTGAAAATCTCGCCGTCCGGGAAGTTCTCATGGCCGCAGCAGTTAATCCACTTGCGCCCTTCAACCTTCAGACGCAGATCTGTTCCGTCGGCCTTGAAATGCACTTCCTTCGCTTGATTCAGGAACTTCACCCACTTCTCTTGATTGGTTTCGACCTTTCGCCATTCGGCAACCGGATCTTCCATATTCAAGAGGCAAGCGTCGAAGACGAACTCGGCGTATTCTTCCATGCCCATTTCGGCATCTTGAGCCGCGGCGGGGTGCGGATAGAGCGTCAGCGACCAGCGCATTTCCTTTTTCGCCGCGCGTTCCAGCATCGTCTGCAACAAGGCTCCGCGCGCTCTGGCATGTCGCTGCTGTCGCGTAGGATCAGCGCCCGACAGATTTTTCGTATTGTGCGTGCTCAGAATCACGAAGCGCGCATCCACATGTTCCATTTCATACTTCATCGAGGGCGAAACCCAGTCGAGGGTCTCATCGGGAGCCTCACGCAAATAGATTTCTTCCAGTTCCGGGAACGCGATGCGCAAATCGGGTCTTGCGCCGACTTTCAGCGTCGCTCGATAGAGGGCGTTGATTAGGGGATAGGCCAGTGGATTGCCCTGAATCAGCAGCCACTGGCCCGCTTTAAGCTCCAAACAATAGCGGACAATCACATCCGCCCATTTCTCGATACGCGGGTCGCGCAACATAATGTCTCCCGAACTTGCCTATGGATTAGTAGTTTTGAATTTCGTCCACGATGCCGATAATCACACTCCGCACGGGGCCCTGCGGATCATTGAGAACCTGTCGAGCGCAATTCCCCTCATCCGCGACCAGAACCGTCTCTCCAAATCCCGCATCCACGACATCAATCGCAATAATATAGCCGCCTTCCAATTGCCCGTCCGGCCGAAGCCTGTCCACAACCAACATTTTGCGGTTCTCATAGAACGGATGGTTGATGGTCGAGTGAATTTCTCCGCAGACGCGCCCGAGAATCATGAGCCTTCCTCACTTCACCAGATGAACATCGTCCACGATGCCGATGATTGTGTGATCCACGGGAACGAAGGGAATCGGCAGCGCCAGAGCCGCTTCGCGTCCACCTTCGTAGTAGATGAGTTCGCCGGGGCCCGCCATCACGGTCGCATCGGCACATACGATAGGACTTCCCTGCGATCGCTGCTCTTTATCCAAAGGCTGCACAAGGAGAAACGGGACGCCTTCCAGTCCTTCATAGCGCATGCATGGAACCACCGTTCCGATGACTCGGCCTAAGAGCACTTCAGCTTTCCTCCTCACCGGGTAGATCCAGTCGAACGGTGGCGTGGAAGCGCGTGCTCGCTTCAATCTCTTGCGCCATGTTGTCGTGCAACGCGGGAATCACCGTTTGATACAATTCAATATCGCGGTCGGCCACCGCTTTCGACCCGATTTCGATGGCGGCTTCGACATCTTCCACTTTGCCTGCAACCATCGTGAAGGCTCTCCCTCCCAATCCATCCGCCAGACGAATCCGAATAATATTGACCGTTGCTCCCTTGATTGCGGCATCCGCCGCGGCGATCGTAGCGGCAACGGTCGAAGTTTCGAGTACGCCGAGAGACTCCGCTTCGATTTTCTGGCGGTAGCCCATGATCGCATCGAGCACCTGTTCATGCACATCGGGCAGCAGCACTTTGTCAATGACCGTTTCGCCACCGACATGCAATCCTTCGCGGAAGGATTCTTCCACCGAGGCGACGGAACCGCCAATGAGCACCAGGTATTTGCCTCGGTGGACTGTGCCCGCTTTCAGCATCGCAATGGGCGCTTTCTTCACCATCGCGTCCCCCGCTTGAACGCCCACCGCAATGCTTTTGAATTCAATTAGAGCGATCGCATGATAACGAATCATCGGATTTTGTCCGTTTGATTGGAATAGGGGACAGCTTCCCGTTTATGTAATCCGAAAATGGTCCACTAATGTGCATCGGCGCTCGCGCGTGAAGCTGCGCGGGCGAGTCAGCCCTTCACCGGTTGGACTGGCGATGGAAAAGGAGCAATATCCTTCGCCTCCAAATCCGAGGCCCGCCGCTCCCGGCCCATTTTTGACAAAGATGCTGCAATCCATTTCGCGCGCCATGCGACTGAGGTTGTCAATATTGCGAGAGTGCATGACGGCCGTATGGCGCAGGCCGCCTTCGACTTCCTTGGCCAAGTCAATTCCTTCATCGGCACTCGCGACGCGCACAAGCGGCAGCACCGGTATCATCTGCTCTGTCCAAACGAGCGGATGGCTCTTTTCCACTTCGACGACAATCAGACGCAAGTCATCTCCCGCCACAATTCCCAGCCGCGAAAGAATCACACCCGCATTCTTTCCCACCAAAGCCTTGTCCACTTCCGCTGGCTTTCCGGGTGCATCCATTTTCGTGAAGATGAGGCGCTCGAGTTGCCTTCGCTGCACGGGATCAAGGCAAACGGCACCCTGCTTGCTCATCGCCGCCGTAAGTTCATCCGCGACGGAGTCCACAACGAACAATTCTTTTTCGTCCACGCAGATGATGTTGTTGTCGAGGGATGCGCCAATGACAATGTCTCGGGCGGCCTTTTCGATGTCAGCGGTTTCGTCTACAACAATCGGAGGATTTCCGGGCCCTGCGCAAATCGCTCTCTTGCCGCTGTTCATCGCCTCTTTGACGACTCCCGGCCCGCCGGTGACGACAAGGAGACGGACACCCCCATGGCGCATCAATTCCTGCGCGGATTCAATCGTCGGTGCGGCAATGGCCGAGACAAGATTCGGCGGCCCGCCGACTTTGACGATAGCCTCATTGATGAGATGGACATTCTGAATCGAGACTTTCTGAGCGTTTGGGTGCACATTGAACACAACGCCGTTGCCCGCCGCAACCATGCCGATGGCGTTGCAGATAATCGTCGCCGTCGGATTAGTGACCGGAGTAATGGCTGCGATAACGCCATAGGGAGCAGGCTCCATGAGCATCAACCCTCGGTCTCCGGTGCGAGCCACGGGCGCCAGGTCTTCCATCCCCGGCGTCTTTTCGATGGCAAGCAGATTCTTCCGGATTTTGTCTTCGACGCGGCCCAGACCAGTTTCCGCATGAGCCTGCTTTGCTAAATCCGCCGCATGCTCTCGCAAGACAGTCCTCATGCTGGTGATGATTTCATCGCGCTTGGCGAGAGTCAGACGCATAAGCTGGCGCTGGGCCTCGGCCGCTGCCTGCACTGCATCGTCCACAGTAGCAAAGATTCCGATTGGCAACTCATGGCGCTCCGACGGAATCGGAGCTCTTATGGGCCGCGAATCGTCTCGCTGATTGAGCAAGGCAAGCACCCGCTCGGCAATGGCATTTACTTGGTCATCTGTGAGCATCAGTGTGGAAGCGGATTAGTGCCAGGCGTCTTTCTTGTATTTGATTTCGCCGCCGACTTCCCAATTGTCCACGATGGCCATGATGACGGCGTCCACGGGGCGCTTGTCGGTCATCACCGTCTGGCGGGCCGAGCTGCCGGTGGCATAGAGCACCATTTCCCCCGGACCCACGCCCACCGCATCGGCCGCCACGACCGAGGAGCCCGTTTCGTTGCCGTCCAAATCCACGGGGCGGACGAGCATGAATTTCAATCCGCGCACGCTCTCTTCTTTGCGCGTCGAGACAACTGTCCCGACAACTTTTGCCAGAATCATATCATTTCCCCAATAGGGAACGGATTCCCGGTTCAAAGGAGTCGAGAATCCATTGTGGAAGTCTGCGAGCTTACTTTGGTGGCGTTGCCAGTTTCAATTCTTTTTTCACTTGCTCTGCCCGGCCAAGGGGAAGCACAAGGTCAATGTTGACATGCGGACGAGCAATCACATGGACAGCGACGATTTCGCCGACTTTCGCGGCATTGGCGCGGCCGGCATCGCACGCCGCTTTCACGGCGGCCACATCCCCACGGATGATTGCCGTCACATACCCGCCGCCGGTTTTCTCGTAGTGCACGAGTTCCACTTTGGCCGCTTTGACCATCGCATCGGCAGCTTCCACCATCGCCGGATAGCTGCGCGTTTCAATCATACCCAGGGCTTCTGCCATTCCCGAATCTCCTTAACAAAGTTCTGTTATGTTATAAGATGAAATTTTAAAGTAACTATCCCCAACTTATTTTTTGTGGACTTCTCGCCCTGTGATGCTCTCTATGGATTGCTCAGCCGCTCGCCAAGCGACATCAATATCCCGCTCTTCACCGCCCAAATAAACGCGACCAAAGCTGCCGAACGAGCGCACTTCGAGGATATTGATTTCCGCCGCTTTCTCGGCTTCGTTTGCAGCCAACGCAGCGTAGGC
>JAZDIW010000148.1:0-5376 GCA_043804575.1 bacterium | reverse complement strand
CCCTGCCGAATACTGAAACAATCAAACCTTTTCGCAGGCAGCACCAGACCGCGTGCTCCTGCGTGCCGAATGGCATAACACGGGAGCGTCCCATTCAGTAAAGGGTGAACACATCGAGCCGACTTTTTTGGAGACAACTATAAGAAGAATAAGTTAGAGTCCTATTGTGAGGAGAGACTCGTGGATGAGGAAAAGGAAAGAAAAGCGCGCCTGATTCGTTTGAAGATTTTGCGCTTGCAGAAGGAGCTCGCGGCGACTCAACAGCACGCGCGCTTGGGAAGTTTCTTGCATGCCAACCGGCCGGCGGCCATTTGGAGTCAGGCCGAGCGTGAACGGAAACGCATCGAAGAGGAAATTGCCGGCTTGAGGGAGCAACTTGCGGCGCTCACGAAGCCGGAAGAAGCGGTGCCTGTTAAGACAAAGAAAGCAGCGACACCGAAAAAAGCCGCCACCAAGAAACGAAGCCCTGCCGCAAAGACTCCGGCGAAGAAGAAAGCCGCCCCGAAGAAGAGCGCTGGCAAGCGCGCGAAGTAGCCCTACGGTCCCAAGTGATTCTTGATCTTCTCGACGAGTTTCGCTTTGGGAAGAACGCCGACAATGGTTTCCACATGTTGGCCGTTCTTGAAAAAGAGCACTTGCGGGATGTTCACCACGCCATAGCGCTCCGCCGTCTTGGGACTCGATGAAATATCCAGTTCACCGATGACGACCTTCTCTCCCCAGTCGGGAAGCAGCTCCCGGAGCATCGCGTGCACCTTTTTGCAGGGAGTGCACCACTCCGCACCGAAATCCAAAAGGGCAAGCCGGTCGCCTCGAAGAATCGTTTCCTCAAAGTTTTCGTCCGTCACTTCGATAAGCTGCGCCACCATCTCCTCCCGCTACAAACTATGTTCATCCATCAGGGCAAGGAAATCCCCCGCCGATTTGAAACCCGTGAATCGCACGATTTCCTCGCCGGAGGAATCCAAGAAAATGACCGTGGGCATGCCGGTGATGGCATATTTTCGTTTCATCTGCTCCACCCAGGGAGATGAGCGTGTGAAGTCCAGTTTCAGCAGAAGAAAATCCTCCAAGCGCCGTTTGACATCAGGGACCACATAGGTTTTCTCGTCGAGCTCCTTGCACGCCACGCACCAATCCGCATAGACATCCACTAAAACCGGCTTGCCTTCGCTCCCGGCTTGCGCCAACACTTCGACTTCCCGATTCACTTGCCATGAGATGGATGTTTGCTCCGGAAATGACGGCGTTCCCCCGGGCATGATTCCACGATATAGATACATCGCGCCGACGAGGAAGAGAATCATTGCGAGCGCTTTCCACAATCGCCTCCCCGTTCCCGACATTTCCGCCAGGGGTTCAAAAGCACCCGAGACGACGGCAAAAATCACGAGCAAGCTGCCCCAAAGGCAGAAATAGACGGATGTCGGAAGCAGAGGCCTCAGTAGAAAAAGCGCGGCGCCGATCAGAATCCATCCAAAACCCTTCTTAATGCCCTCCATCCAAACGCCCGCCTTCGGCAAGGCTTGAATCACCCCTGCGAAAGTGCCAATCACCAAAAAGAGCAGCCCCAACCCCAAGGAATAGACGAAGAGCAACGCCCAACCTAAAAGAAGATTTTGCGTCTGGGCGACCCAGGCAAGCAGCGCGACAATCAAAGGGCCGACACAGGGCGCCATGATGAGACCCGAAACCATTCCTACCAGAAGCGGGCCAATGAGGCCCTTCTTCTTGCCGCTGGGCTGCAATTTCGCCTGCCAGGAAGCCGGAAGAGCCATGTCAAAGATGCCGAGCATCGACAGGCCCATGAGAATGAAGATAGCCGCCACGATGGCAAGAACATAGGGCGAACCGGAGAGAGAACCGAAGAGTGTGCCCGTCGCCGCCGAAAGAAGTCCGAGAGTCGAATAGATGATCGCGATTCCCAAGACGAAGATGGCGGAAAGACCCAGCCCGTGCAGAGGCCGTCCCGCGCTGCGAGCGCCGATATAGCCGATGGTAATCGGAATCACGGGGTAGACGCACGGCGTGAAGCTCGTGAGAATGCCCCCCAAGAAAACGAGGAGAAAAGCCAGAAGCGAACCTCGTTCCAGAGCACTCATGGCTCGGCTTTCGAGACTGCCCTCCGGTTCACCACCTGAGGGAGGCTCAATCGCTCCAAAGACTTTGTGCTTCATGGGGAAAACGGTCGTTCCGGACGGAACGATTTCGATGGAGACGGGAATCAATTTCTCCTCGGGCAAGAAGCAGACTTCATTGCCGAATTCTTGGCAGATTTGATAGCCAACCGATGCGGTGAAGGTTCGCACGCCGGCTTCGGCATGAGAGTCGACGCTCACGGTCGAAAAAACGGCCACCGTTTTGCGATAGGTTCTCTCTCCTTTGAATTTGACTCCTTTGGGAAATTCGGGCGGACCGAAATGCAGCTCCAGCGTGTCCGTCAAATTCACATAAAAGAGACCGTTGGCAATGTCCGTGATATGATGTCTTTTGGGCACATCAAAGACGAATGCCAGGCGCGCCTTCCCCCCTGCAGGAATTGCCGAGTGGTCAAGCATCGCCTGAATGGGCACCGGAGGCGCCCCTTCCGGCTGAGCCTGGGCGAGTGGGACTATCGAAAAAAAGAGCAGGACAAGTCTAAGGGAAAGTCTCATTCATTCTCCTCACTATTTCAGAAGATGTCACTTACTAATACCCGCTCGCGTCCTTCCGGTTCCCGTTAGGGGTGCAGACAAGGCATGGGATGACAGGAAACGATCCGTATTCGTTCTGGGCTTTTTCGCGGGTCTTCCCCGCAAGGGAAAGCATCTTTGTATCCAAATTTCCGCTTCATGATACCCCGGCAGGCCCTTTTCGGCGCGTTTGAATTCCGGCGGATGGACCCTGCGGCGTCCATTGGCGTCCTCATCGATTCCGAAATGGAGGTGCAGCATCTCGTGGAAGAGCGTACTGGCGACCACGATGTCGGGAACGCGTGAATCATCCAAGGCACGGTTCAGCGTGATCACCTGCCTCTCGACATCGCAAATGCCAAGTACAATGCGCCAGCGATTTCGGGACCATCGAAGCACAGGCCGGGTAAGGCGATTCCACAAATAGCGCTCATTCAGAACGCAAAAAAACTCATCCAAATCATAGACTTGGCCCTGCGCCTTCCCGTACATAGTGGGAGGCCGCCTCCTTGTGCCGGCGGGCGAAGGAGGTGCATGGACAAAAAGGTCAAGCTGCTCTAACGAACGCCTCAACATGGACACATCTCATAGAGAATGATAAAACAATCGCCAACTCATCTTGCTTTCTCGCGCAACTAAAATACAAAATCGCCTCCAGAAAGGCAACCTTTTTAAGGCTTTTGCCCCCGCCAATGCCTCTTTGCCTATTTTCATGGAGTGCCGGAGCATTTGGATGAGAACGAAATGGTCTGAAAGACAGGGTGATATGGCTTTGTGAAGCGTGGGCACAACTTTTGCTCGCGATTTCCATGTATATCATCACGAGGAGCGAGAATGGCAGACAATATCATACAAGAGAATCTCATTCATGCCGCGCCGGGAACCGTAGCGCTGAAGAAAGGATTGGAGGCATGGTCGCTTCGCCAAAAGGCGCATGCGCAGAATATTGCCAATGCGGAGACTCCAAATTATCGGCGGGTTGTCGTAGATTTCGAGACGAAACTGCAAGAAGCGCTGCGACAGTTCGAAGGTCCTCTCGCTCTGACGGATCCCGACCACCAATCCTCGGAAACTTCGGATCTCGAGAATCTGCGGCCGACGGTGCGTCGTGAAGATCGAGATCCGAATGGGAATGCCGCAGGCGGTGTGGACATAGACCAGGAGATGGCCGAGATGGCCGAAACACAACTGCGCTATTTGGCGGCTGTCGAGCTCCTGAAGCGACGCTATCAAAGTTTGAAAACCGTGATTCGAGGTTCGGGCCAATAGAGCCAAATCTCTGTAGGAACTCCATACGATAGGGTCAGCATTGTGTGGCTTGTTGCAAAGACGGTTATTGAAACCGATATGAGAATCATTTTTCTTACTACAAGAGTACTTTCATGGGGACAACTCTAAAAGGTGCCAAGAAAACCGAGGCGCAGCTTCGGAGCGAACTGACGCAATTGCGCAAGCGGCTGGAGCAGCGGGAAGGACAAGACAGAAGCAGCCCATGCGAGGAACAGGATCCAAAGCACTTGGCGATCGCACTGGAATCTCTCGGCGATGGTGTCGCAATCACGCAGGCGGATGGAACATTTCTCTATGTGAATCCAGCCTTTGAACGGCTTACCGGATTGACGTCACAAGAGATGGTGGGAAAAGACGGACGATTCCTCCTGGCTAGTCAACGCAGCGAAGAGATGCTACAGCACATTCTCGAAGCGCTGCGACAGGAGAAGGTTTGGACGGGCTCCTTTGCGATGCAGAGGAAAAACGATTCGCCTATCGAGGTCGAAGTCACCGTCACTCCAAAAGCGGGCATGACGGATGAGCTCACGGAGTATGTTATTATCGTAAGGGATATGACGGAGCGCAAGCGCACGGAGGACGCGCTCAGAGAGAGCGAAAAGAGATTCCGAGACTTGGTGAATCTCTTGCCTCAAACCGTCTTTGAGATTGACCTCGAAGGCAAGGTGATATTCAGCAACTATTGTGGATTCGACGCTTTCGGATACACTCCAAAGGATATCGAAGAGGGCTTGAATGTTCGTTCTCTGTTTGTGCCCGATGATTGGAATCGGATAGAAGAGGATATGCAAAGAATCGCCAAAGGAGGAATTGTAGTCAGCGCCGATTACACGGCCTTGCGAAAGGATGGCAGTACTTTTCCGGTGACCATTTATCCGAGTCCAATACTGCGGGACGGGAAACCCGTGGGCATCCGAGGAATCGTCGTTGACAATACAAAGCATGAACAGGCACGAGAGGCTCTTCGGAAATCGGAAGAAACCTATCGCGATCTCGTGGAGAACATCCAGGATGTCATTTACTCCATGACCTCGAGTGGAACGATTACCTATATCAGTCCATCCATCAAGGCGGCCACCGGCTACGAGCCGATGGAGGTGATCGGTCGCCACTTCACCCATTTCATTCTTCCAGAGGATTGGCCCCTCATCGCTGAGAATGCACATCGGATTCTCTTAGGTGGGCCTTCGGAACCCCACGAATATCGGTTTGTAACCAAAACGGGCGAAATCCGCTGGATGCGCACTTCGAGTCGAATGGTTGTGGCCGATGATGGCACGGTAGGGATGAAGGGCGTGCTGTCGGATATCACCGAGCGCACGCGGGCGGAGGAGGCGCTGCGGGAGAGCGAGGCAACGTTCCGCACCATCACCAATACGGCTAAAGATGCTGTTGTTAGGTTAGATAATGACGG
>JAZDIW010000147.1:0-5340 GCA_043804575.1 bacterium | reverse complement strand
TTTCCCGCAAAATATATAGTATAAAATTCCTTCCGTCAAAGTCAAGCATGTCCTGTTAGAAGAATGCCGGTTCTTCGTATTCGGAATAGACCTCCGAGAGGACGCGCACCATCTCGCCAAGCGTGCAGTAGGCGTGAGCTCCTTCGATGAGGTGCGGCATGACATTCTCCCCTTTTTCCGCGGCTTCCTTCAAATTGTCGAGGCATTCCTGTGCTCGCTTGTTATCCCGCCGTCGCCGCAGGGCCACGAGCTTCTTGTTCTGCACTTGCCCGACTTCATCTTCTTCAACCTTCAGAAGGAGGATTTCAATCTCCTCCCCTTCTTCGACATAGTCATTTACGCCGACGATAATGCGCTCGTTTCGCTCGATTTCTTTCTGGTAAGTGAAGGCGGCTCTCGCAATCTCTTTTTGGAAAAAGCCCGCTTCAATCGCCGGAACCACACCGCCCAGCGCATCAATCTGCCGGAAATACTTTTCCGCTCCTTCTTCCATCGCATCCGTCATGGCTTCCACATAATAGCTGCCGCCTAAGGGGTCAATCGGCAGGCCGCCGACAATTTCATGAGCGATAATCTGCTGAGTGCGCAGGGCTAATTTCACCGCCTTTTCCGATGGCAGAGCCAAGGTCTCATCCATGGAATTCGTATGAAGCGATTGGGTTCCACCCAAGACTCCCGCCAGGCCCTGAAAAGCCACGCGCATCAGATTATTCTCGGGCTGCTGAGCGGTGAGGCTGCAACCGGCGGTCTGCGTATGAAAGCGGCAAAGAAGCGACCGCTCGCTCTTCGCGCGGTATTTGTCGCGCATCTTCTTGGCCCAGATACGCCGCGCCGCTCGGAACTTGCCAATCTCTTCGAAGAAATCCAAGTGCGAATTGAAGAAAAAGCTCAGGCGCGGTGCAAACTCGTCCACATCCAAACCTCGCGCCAAAGTAGCCTCCACATAGGCCATTCCATCGGCCAAAGTGAACGCCAACTCTTGCACGGCCGTGCTACCCGCCTCGCGAATATGATACCCGCTGATGGAAATCGGATTCCAGTTCGGCAACTGGCGTGTGGCGAATTCCACCGTGTCCACAACGAGTTTTACCGAAGGCGCCGGTGGAAAGATGAACTCCTTCTGCGCGATATACTCTTTGAGGATGTCGTTCTGGATGGTTCCGCCCAATTCGTGGCGCTTCCAACCTTGATTCTCGGCAGCCGCAATGAACATGGCCCAGATAATCGCCGCGGGTGCATTGATGGTCATCGAGACGGTGATTTTGCCCAGAGGAATATCGCGAAAGAGCGTCTCCATGTCCTCCAGAGAGGAGACGGCCACTCCGCATTTGCCCACTTCGCCCGTTGCCCAAGGGTCATCCGCGTCCCGGCCCATGAGTGTCGGCAAATCGAACGCCACGGAAAGGCCTGTTCCACCGCTGGCCAGCAGATATTTGTAGCGCCGGTTCGTCTCCTCGGGTGTGGCAAATCCCGAAAATTGCCGCATCGTCCATAGCCGGCCTCGATACATGCTGGAATGAATCCCACGAGTGAACGGAAATTGCCCCGGGAAGCCGAGCTTATCGTTGTATGCGGCAGCGAGGGCGGACTCTTGCGGCCAGGCAAGAGGCGGGACTTCCACCGATGAAGTGGTGCGGAACTTCTTTCCCGCGGGCACTCCTCCCTTCTCGGCATAGGCCTTTTCCCATGCGCGCCGGTTGGCAAGCAGTCTCTCCAATGGAGTCATGATCGTGCCTTTCTGTTCCTGAGAGAATTCAGTTGAAATATACGAAACTCAAAGGTGAATTCCAATATGGCCAAGCCGGCACCGAGCAAAGCAGCCCCCGGGACAAGCATCCCGAGGGCCGCCTTTTGGAGATTTTGAGCTATAGGGTTAGCGAAATTGCCCCCTGCCCTATCCCCGAGTTCGGGAGAGGTTAGTTGATTCCAACAACTACATAGAAGAATTTCGCTCCCGTCGGGACCACTCCCACATCCCTGAATTCGGTGGCCGTAATCGGTAAGGAAGTCAGGCGCGTCCCTGTCGTGTAGGTCTGGTACGGCGTGGTCAAACGATAGACATGATACCCCGTGGCATGCAGCGCGGGGCCCCAATCGAGCAGGAGATCGTTCGTGTTGTCATCTCTCCAAATGACGAGGTCTCCGACAAGCGCAGGTGGATTCGGATCCGCCGCCGGCTTAATGGTCGTCTGAAGCAGATAGCGGCCCGGAGAGGGATTGAGTGGTGTGCCTGCCGTATCCAAACGAATCACGAAGTGGTGCCCGTCATAGGCAGCCGGTTCCGAACTCTTGCCCATGGGAAGCGGTACGGGGCCACCGCCGATGCTA
The DNA here is from genome assembly GCA_043804575.1 of bacterium. Taxonomy (GTDB): domain Bacteria; phylum Electryoneota; class RPQS01; order RPQS01; family DYHQ01; genus JAZDIW01. The sequence continues at coordinate 3,012 of JAZDIW010000147.1, read as the reverse complement.
TCCTTCGGGGTCAGCGAGACCCAGAAGTTGCCGGAACGATTCTGCAATCCAATTTTGCCGGTGACATCCAAGGTCCACCAGTGTGGCTTGCTCAGTGAACCGACGGTTTCACTGGTATCAATCTTCGCCGGAATGCGATTGATCAGAGCTCCCGGCGAAGTAGGTGTCCCGGCTTCCCAGAACTCGATCCAGGTCGTTGCACCCGTGTCCGCCAGAACCTCATCATACTGCCACATCACCCGGATTGTGGTGATGTCATAAGCGTTCACCACACCCGACGGGACACTGTCGGCCGCCGGCGTATAGCGAACATATCTGGGATTTAGATACGCACTCGCCTTTGCCCGCGTATGGTAGGCCAACTCGTATTCGCCAGCAGGCCGTACGGTTACCGCCAAATTCGAGTCAGAATTGAGCGGCACATTCGTCGGTGTCCAAGCCGTATCGTTTGAACGATCCTCGTCTGTCAGAAGATTGCTTCGCGCACGGAGCAGATAGGAACCCGTCACATCCGGCGTCCAGGACGCCGTGAAGAAGGTGTCTTCACCCAAATCCAACAGAGTTCCGGTCAAGACTGGACTTGCGGTCTGCTGTGTGGTGCCATTCGGCCGGAAAATCCAGTATTGAGACCGAATGACATTGCCCTCCTGGCTCAGTCCCTCATTCAGAATCGTATAGTAGAATGTTTTACTCAGACCCTGCGTTGTTGGGAAGGGAACATTGATTTTGGTGCAGGCCAAGTCGTGGTCATACGCACGGGTCGCCACCACTTCGACATCGTCGATATGCAAGCCGGTGCCGACACCGCCATCATCGTTCCAGTCGGTTGTCACCCGGAACCGAATCCGGATGGTCTGCCCCGCGTAGGAACCGAGATCAATAAACGGCTGCTGCACTCCGCCGCTCTTGAGCCCTTTCGTTCTCTTGACCCATCCCGTCAGGGAATTGCCACCGGGAGGTGCCTCGCCGTTGTCGTAGCCGTAATCATAGACAATGTTCTGCCAGCTTGCGCCGTTGTCGCTGCTCACATCAATGTGGTAGTAATCATCGAGAGAATTGTCATTGTCCCCGTCTTCGTCAAGCATGTGGCACCAGACATAGTAGCGGATGCTCAGCCGGGTGTATCCGGTGGGCAAAGCGACGGGATACGAAACGACTCCATTCCAGAGGTTGGTGTCCACCGTTGCGGTCCAGCAGGTATCGGGCGAATTAAAGGTCGTGTTGTCGTAGGCCCAAGTGTCTCCGAAAGGCGGACCCTCGCCCTGAGTGAATTCATCGGCTGTCCCATCATTGGAGAGAATCGTCACCGCACCGTCCTTGATTCGGATGCTGTCAACGACCAAACCGTAATAGGAGGAGTCATCAAGGCCGCTGAATCCGTTGTCGGAGCAGATCACCCATCGCACCATGACATTGGCGTTACCCACATAAGTCGCCAAATTGAATTGGAAGGCCGTGAAGTTGTTCACATAACCGGTGCCGCCCCATGCAGGAATGCCCGGCCCATATCCCCAAACCAGGCCAAAAGCGTAGGAGCTGGTGCCTGTGTACGCAGGTGAAGGGGCGGACGGGGCTAATACGGACCATGTCCCGCCGGCATTGGTGGATACCCAAACATTCCAGCCGTCCCACATATTGTATCCGACCGGCTCGCCCCCTGGGGCTTCGACTTTCCAGTGCGCCTTGAAGGCCAGGGTAGGTGCCGTCGCACCGACAAGGCTGAAGGTGTCCGACCTCAGAATCTGAAACCAGTGGTCGTTGTACGCTCCCCCGTTCATTCCCGGATACATGTTGACATCGCCGCAATACCAAGCCAATCCTGACCCACCCAAGGCGAGCGTGTCGTCGAGGTGCCAAAAGGTCCCCATGACCGAGAGATCCGAATGTGTCCAGGTCGACTCGGGCGGACTGTTCTCAAAGTCATCCAAAGGAACCGTGCTGTCGAATACATCGAGATGACTCGTTCGACTTCCTTGCAGAGGCACCGGGATCACGTCAATCCAGCCGTCGTTGTACGTAGAGATGTCCTTCTCCGGCGGCGCCAGAAGGACAGATGCTGACTCAACCCGCTGCTGAGCGATGGGTGTGCCGGCAAACAACGCAATGGGCAGAGTTAAGATGAGAAGAAGAGTTAGAAAAAGACCTTTGCTCATGAGCTACCCTCCCGATTTAGTGATGATTTGATATTGAATATGGATAGTCGTCGTCCAGGAAACTGGCAAAGCACGAAGGAAAGAAACGGGCACGAAATCCAAGTTCGTGCCCGTTTCTTCTCTGATCATTTACGCCCTAATCAGGAACATCCCGCGTCAGTTCGCTCGCAGCAAGCGCACACTGATCAGGGTCCGCAAGAACCCATCCACGGGCACCTGTTAGACCTTTTTACTTCAGCAGAACCATTTTCTTCTGGGCCGTGAAGTCGTTGACTTCCAGACGATACACATAGATGCCCGACGGCAAGTCACTGGCCGCAAAGCTCGCCGTGTAGTGTCCGGCCGACATCTTCGCCGACACCAGCGTCGCCACTTCCTGACCCATCAGGTTGTAGACCTTCAAGGTCACGAAACCCGCTTCCTTTACCGCATAAGTAATGCTCGTCTGCGGATTGAAAGGATTCGGATAGTTCTGAGAGAGCGCATACTCGGTCGGCGTCGGTGCGCCAGGCGTGGCCTCTACCGTTGCGCCATACTCATGCACGATTCCGTTGATGTCGTGCGAAAGCAGACGATAGGTGTAGGTGACGCCATTGACCACGGCATGATCCGTGTAGCTGTAATTGCGCGCAATCACGCTCGTGCCCGCGCCATCCACTTGGCCAAGGGTCGTCCAGTTGCCAGCCAAATTGCGCTGCACCTCGAAGTAATCGTTATTGAGTTCGCTGGCGGTCGTCCAATTCAGGGTCACCTGGCGGTCACCCGCAATCGCCTCGAACGTGCTGAGCTCGACAGGCAACGGTGTGTCACCCGTATAAGTCACGACCACCGGGCAGCAGCAATAGTTGTTGCGTGTATC
>JAZDIW010000146.1:0-19695 GCA_043804575.1 bacterium | reverse complement strand
CCAAGTGATTCTCTATGACCCGGCGTTCCATGGGACACTGACCGGCGACGGCCCGATTCTCTTTCAATACAGCCAAGTGGACTTCGATATGTATTGCACCGTCGGGATTGAGAACGGCCCCGAGACCGACGGCATTCAGTATCTTTTCAATACGACGCTCGATTCGCACGCCGGGGGACTCTGTGCCGGGCGCTCGATTCTCTTCTCGCCCCCGCGCACATCCGCGACTCTTTCCTCGAAAGGTGTTCCGTCTGCCTTCTATTTTGCGCCCTGCTGGCCGAATCCCTTCAATCCGAAGACGACCTTCGAGTGGGGAATGCCGCATGCCGCACAAGTCCGCTTGGAAGTCTTCGACATTCTTGGCCGTCGAACAGCCATTGTCGCCGAGGGCTTCTATCCGGCGGGATACTATCGGCGAACATTCGATGGCAGCGGCTTGGCTACGGGCGTCTATTTCGTGCGACTGGATTGCGATGGAGTCCTTTCTCAGACGCAGAAGATGCTGCTGTTGAAATAGGTTCTGCTACGGCGTATCTTGGAAAACATCAGAGCGCAGTTGTCTCGCCGAGCCGGGGTAAGCACTTACCCCTGTCCAATCCCCTCCATGGCACGCCGTGCGCAACCCGGCCGGAATCTGTCGAAAAGGTGGATTTGAAATTGCTGAAATACTTCTATGGGCTGGATTCTCTGGAGAGGCACCGCGCCGTCGCCCGCATTGTGCGTGACGCGCTTGCGCCTCCGGCCACCCTGCTCGATGTCGGCGGAGAAGTCTCTCTGCGGTGCAATCATTTGGGCAGATTCCTAAAAGGCTATCACACCACCACCCTCAATGTGGCCCGCCGTTCCGATATCAGCTACGGTGGCAAAGTCCTTCCCGTGGGCGATGCCGCCTTTGATGTTGTCGTTTCCCTCGATACCGCCGAACATGTCCCGCAAAATGAGCGCGCAGACTGGGTCAAAGACTTTTTTCGCGTCGCCCGCAAGTTCGTCATTCTCTGCGGGCCGTTGGATACCGAGTTTCAGCGCGCCGCCGACCGTGAACTCAACGACCTCTTTCGACGACTCTTTGATCAAGATCATCATTATCTGAGCGAGCATATCGCCTGTGGTTTGCCGAATCTGGGCGAAATTCGTACATGGACGAACGGCAGGCCGTATCAGCTTTGGTTCGATGGCGATGCCCGAATCTATCGGAAACACGCGGAATCCCTCTTTCGCTGGCAGAAGGCCGCCGGGCCGTTGAAATCCCCCGTCAAACTGCTGCATCAACTATACACTTTACAGAATATCCATCCCCTGAGATTACACCCTGAGCCGCACGCCTTCACGCGCCGATGGTATCTGCGTGTGGACTTGAGCGGGACATAGATTTCGACTGGCATTGGGCAAGTCACCAAATTAGGCTGTTCACTTCTTTCTGATTCGCAGCATGGCTCTGACGGAAAGGTGACTCAGTCACCTTGGAAAGCGTCTGTTTCATTCCGAATAGCCAAATCAGCCAAACACAGAAAGGAATGTGCCATGAAGAAATTTGTCTTCTGGCTGCGAAGGGCGCGCTATATTGCCTTTGCATGGAAAGCGTTGCTGTTTGCGGCAATTCCAACGGCATCTTTCTCATATGTTATTCATGTTCCTCAGGATTACTTGACAATTGAAGGGGCCGTTGCCCATGCCGTTGATTGGGATACGATTCTTGTCGCAGAGGGAACCTATGACGGTCTCCACTATGTTGGAAGCGAACAGTCTCCCAGAAACATAACTTTGCTGGGTTCCGGATGGCCGAACGGAACCGTCATCATATCTCCTCCCGACAGCTTGGGTCCCTTTGCGCTGAAAAACGTGCACGGATGGCGTATCACCAACTTTGAAATGACCCAGGGGGGGCTTCTGATGTGGTGTGACTCGCTCTTCAAGTGCGAAATTGATCACAACTACATTCACGGGGCGCGTGCAGGGATACAGGGAATACCCTACTGGGCCGTGGCGATTACCACCGAATCTCTCTATGGGGTCAGGATTCATCACAATCTCGTTCTGGACTGCGACCACAGTGGTTTCTCTTTCCAGATTTTCTTCGCGCCGGATGTCATTATCCGAAATGTCCGTGTATACAACAATACCTTTTCGGACATGATCCATGAGGGCATCATCTTCAAAGGTCCGGGACATGATCCTGAAAGTTGCATCATTACCAATAATATCATCGTCGAATGCGGGGGTCAAGGGTTGGAATTCGCCTTCTGTGATCAACAGGACACCGAAGTCTCCTACAACTGTGTCTATCACACCGCCGGACCCTGGCAAAATGTCGATCCCGGACCGGGAAATATCTATGTGAATCCCGAGTTTCTCCAAGCATCCACGATTCCTGAATATTACTATTTGAGTTCAGAGTCTCCGTGCGTCAACACTGGAAATCCGGATCCCTTCTACAATGATCCGGATGGCACGCGATCCGATATGGGTGCCTTTCCCTATGGCGGTCTGCTGAACATCGTGAGACTCCGAATCGAATGGGTATCCGCCTATCCCGGAGACACGGTTTACGTGCCGCTGACGATCTCGGAGGTCACGGGCCTCGGTGTGGCTTCGGCGGAACTGACGATTCACTATCCGACGGACGATCTGGAATTCCTCGAGATCACTCTGCCGGACGGGTCCCTGCCGCATCAAGCCGGGTGGGCTCTGCAGTATGAAGATCTGAATGGCACATTTCACAGCACGCTGTCCGGGGGAACGCCGCTTGCTGGCGCAGGATTGCTCGCGATGATGGCCTTCGTTCTCGATGAAGACGCCTCACCCGGCACATGGAATGTCGGATTTATTGAAGCGCTACTCAACGACGGGGCAATCGAGGTCACAACGACGGATGGCGGTATCACTTTCTCGGCGGAAGATTTGCTGTATGGAGATGTCAATTTGAGCGGGAATGTGACTTTGTCGGATGTGTCACTTCTCTTCAATTATCTCGCGGGTGGAGCGGAGCTGAATCAACTGCAGCGGCTTCTGGCGGAGGTGTCTGGACTGGCGGACATTACTTCCTATGACGGCTCGTTGATTACCCGATATTGTTTCGGGGAGTTTGAGTTGTTTCCCGTGGAGGGTGGCTCCATCGAAATGGATGCGGAGGGCGAGCTGCGAATTGAAGGTGGAACGGCCGAGCCTGGTGAGGAGTTCGAAGTCACTGTGGAGATCGAGAACGGCATTAATGTTTCTGCGACGCAATTTGAGATGATTCTGGGCGGGGCACCGGTTGAACTTGCCGACCTCACCGTTCCCGGCGGAAGGGTCTGGTTTTCCCGATGCCGAGGTGTATATCCGAACTACGAAATCTACCTTGGCGGGAACGAGATTCTGAACGGGCACCAAGAAGTCGTGACTATGGCATTTCAAATACCCGATACGGCCTCGGGATTGTTCTCTGTGCGTTTGACGAACATTCTGCTGAATGAAACCGAGGTCGCCGAAGATGTGTATCAAGATTTCCGAATTCTTGACGCGGCATCGCCTGTTGTGTCCCTGCCGGAAGAGTTCGCCTTTCGGCCGGCCTACCCCAATCCGTTCAATGTCATGACCCACTTATCCTTCGCGCTTCCCAAGAGCTCGGAAGTGACCCTGAGAGTCTATAATTCCCTCGGTCAGACCGTTGATGTTCTGAGTTTGGGCACCTTGCCGGCCGGCTGGCATCAAAGGCAGTGGGATGCCTCCCATTTTCCGTCGGGATTGTATATCGCTGAGCTCATCGCGAACGGGAATCGGGCAACTCAAAAACTGCTTCTAATCAAGTAGTCCGAAGAACTCTGTCACGGATGTACACGAAGAAAGCTCGTTCATTGACGGGCCTTTTCTTTTCGTGCCGCAGGTGGTGCCGCACGGCAGTGCGCTTTCTTATATGTCCTCGGCAATGACTTTGAAAGTCTCGTGATTGGCAAAATCGGCGGGGCAAGTGATTTCAAGATACTGCTTGCCTAAGGGCCGAGGATAGATCTCTTTTGCGAATTTGTACCACCAAGCCAAGAAGCAGAAATGCACGCCGACGCTGCATACTTTCCGCTTGCGCCCGAAATCGAAGAGGCTCAGTTTTTCCTTGACGAAGCTTGGAAATAATTGCTTGAGTAGAATATCCAAGAGTTGGCCGTAGTCGTAGCCGTGACCGACCAAGAGTTGCGCGGCGTCCTTCAGCACCGCTAATTCTTCCTCCCTGAAATTCCAATCCTCACTCTGATACCGGCAAATCCGATATTTTGCGCGCTCGCTTACCTCAAGTTCGCAAATGACGCTGCGCGGCACCGTCACCGACAGGAATCGCCCATCTCCCAAATAGAGCATCGAATGGACATCCCGCCATCCCCGCTTTCGCGGGGACCGACCTTTCCATTTGCGCTTCTGATACCTCCGAATCTCGGCATAGAGAACCCTCATCCAAAATTCCCACCAGCGCGGTTTGGAATCGCTATTCAGCACATCCCCTGGCTGCAAAAGCTCCAGTAGCTTCTCTTTTCGCTCTTTCGAATTCATATCTAAGCGTACGCCGCAATCCCCGTCAAATCTTCGCCGACAATGAGCGTGTGAATATCGTAAGTTCCCTCGTAGGTGTTTACCGATTCGAGGTTGTTCATGTGGCGAAAAGTATGATATTCATCGGAGATGCCGTTTGCGCCCAAGATGTCGCGTCCCACGCGCGCGATTTCGAGAGCCACGCCGACATTGTTGCGCTTGGCCATCGAAACTTGCGCCGCCGTCGCTTTGCCCTCGGCTTTGAGCTGCCCGAGGCGATGCGCCAAGAGCTGCCCCTTCGTGATTTCCGTCGCCATCCAGGTGAGTTTGTTCTGCACGAGCTGAAAACTGGCAATGGGCTTGTCGAATTGAATCCGCGAAAGGCTGTACTCTCGCACTTCGTCAAAGACGGCCGCCGCCGCGCCCATCGCTCCCCAAGCAATGCTGTACCTCGCCTGCGTCAGGCACGAGAGCGGCCCCTTCAAGCCCTGCACATTTGGAAGGATGTTCTCTTTTGGAACCTCGACATCCTCCAAAATCAGATTCGATGTGACACTCGCGCGCAGCGAGAATTTGTTCTTGATTTCCGGCGCTGAGAACCCATTTCGATTCGTTTCCACGATGAAGCCGCGAACCACGCCATCCAATTTGGCCCAGACAATGGCGATATGCGCAATCGTTCCATTCGTAATCCAGGCCTTATTTCCCGATAGAACATAGTGTGAGCCTTTGTCCACGGCCCGCGTGAGCATGCCGCCGGGATTCGAGCCAAAGTCGGGCTCCGTCAGGCCAAAACAGCCAATCGCCTCGCCGCCGGCCAGTCGCGGCAGCCAATAGTCTTTTTGCGCTTCGGTTCCATAGCTAAGAATCGGAAACATCACCAGGCCGCTTTGAACCGAGACAAACGAGCGCATACCCGAATCACCTCGCTCGAGTTCTTGATTAATGAGCCCGTAAGCGATTGGCCTCAATGCCGCACATCCATATTTTTCAGGGTACGGCGCGCCCAAGAATCCAAGCTCGGCAAGTTTCGGGACAAGCTCCACCGGAAACCGAGCATCACGATTGCAGTCGCGAATGATGGGCATTAAATTCTCGGTCACGAATTCGCGGACGGTATCTCGCACCATACGCTCTTCGTCGGAAAACAAATCCTCGATTCGATAGTAATCAAGCTGTCTGTAAGGCATCAAGCGTCCTTTCCATTCGCCAAGCTCGCCGCAAGAGCCAAACCCACAGCAACAGCATGCCAATGGTTTGGCTGCCGGACATAATTCTTGAAAATAGAGTATCAAAAAAGTAGAAATGAGTCAATTTCATCAGAAAGAAAAAACTCGCGATGCTCAGCAAAATCTCCCAGAAACGCGCATCGCGGTGGCGCACGGTCTCATAGATGGCCCATCCCAAAGACGGAAGTACAAAAAGCCAGTAATGTTCCCACGCATTCGGAAGTAGCAGCCGAATCGTCGATAGGACAAGGCCGCCCGAGATGGCCAACTGTCCACCCGTGAGATGGCCTCGTATTCTCCACAAAGCGGCGAAACTGATGCCTCCAAAAATGATAATGAGAATCATTCTCAACAAGCCAAAAGCTGGTATAGCCATGGGAATTTCTTGGAACGGATTAAGGCCAAAGGCGACTCGGCCAAGCCATCCCAGAAGGGATTGATTTCCGAAGAAGGGATAGACAAGGCTTGTAAACTCCCGGATGGCCTCCCACCAATACAAATGCAGTTGCAGGCCGATGGTGAGCATGGAGACTACATAAACCAAAATCGCGGTAGTCAGCCATACCACCGCCATCTTGAACCGGCGATTGAAGAGGGGCAGCGCAATCAGAGCCAGAGGAAAGAGTTTTGCGGCCCCGACGAGGCCAAGAAGAATGGATGATAGCCAAGTCTTTCCCGAACGCATCAGAAGAAGCCCTGCCCATGTCAGAGCCGCAAGAAGAGGGACAAGTTGTCCAAGTTTCGTGGCGCGGGCCATCGGATAGCAGAGCAGCACCAGCGCAAGCGCCCAGAGAAAGGCTCGCAAAGAGAGCCCTACTTGGCAGAGTCTCACAATCAGGAAGGCAAAGAGGAAAACGAGAAGGACATTGACGACAAATAGTGTATTGCGCCAATGTATCGCCGGTGCCTGGGCAAAGGGGGAAAGCAGCGCCGCTACAAAAGGCGGGTACAAGAATGGCAGAAGGTCACCATCATTTCCAAGTCTCTGAGCAATCGGGAAAGAATGCGCGTGCCAAGTTTCCAAGCCAGAAGCCGTCGTATACATCCATTCATAATCGCCCGTTCGAAAATAGTAGGCTCCGACTTGATTCAAGACAAGGTCGGACATCCAAAGCGGGAAGACGGTGCGCTGCCAAAGAAAAATGCCCAATGCGAGCAGCAGTACAAGCAGAGCATCGCCAAAGCGCTTCCTAATCACCGGGCGAACCCAATTTATCTCTTGATGGTGGATTGTCGTCCATATATGGGGAGACTGGGCAGGCGCTAATTCTTGTTGAGGAAATCCCGGCCTTGTTTGAATGCCTCGCGGTTCAGCGCAATCGTTTTTTTCGGAACGCGAGCCTCGATGGTTTCGAGCCAAAGACTCAAGGGGATGTCCAAGCGCTGCGAGAGCGCGCCCAAAAGAACGGTGTTTGCCAGCCGGATATTGCCCAAATCGCGAGCAACTTGGTCAGCGGGTATCCGAAGAAAGCTGTGTCCTGATTTTCCAAGATCGACGAAGGGGTCGTCGGGGTATTTTGCACCCTTGGTGGCGAAAGCTGTCGGCGGCACAAGGCGCAGGTCATTGGCTAAAATCGTGCCCTTTTCGCGAACATAGTGTGCCCAACGCACCGCCTCCAACGCCTCAAAAGCAAGAAGCACATCGGCATCGCCAATGCCGATAAGTGGCGAATAGACCTTCGGGCCAAAGCGTATGTGACTGGAAACAGCCCCTCCTCGCTGGGCCATCCCATGCACCTCGCTCTTCTTTGCATCAAGCCCGACCTTCAGGGCAACTTCCGACAAGATTTCGCTGGCCAAAATCACACCCTGACCTCCAACGCCGACGATTAGAACATTGGTTACGCTATTCATGTTCGACCTCCTCGGCGAGCGGGAATTTGACTGCTTCCGGTTTGCAGACCCACGCGCAGACTTCGCAGCCCGTGCATTGTTCGCCGTCAATGGCGACCTTGGGCAGTCCTTCGTTCGATAGCTCGCTTGTCGTGAAAAGGGCTGGGCACCCGACGCGCAAACAAGCGCCGCATCCGTTGCAGAGCGCTGCGTCCACAATCATCGGCCTGCGCTTTTGCCGAACCGGGTAGAGCTGGCATGGATGTTCGGCGATGATGACGGCGGGTCCATCCACTTGAAAGGACTCCTTTACGACCTTTTCGAAATCGTCGAGGGCGATGGGATCCAATCGCCAAACATGCTTCACGCCCACGCCTCTACAGAGTCCCTCGAGATTGAGTCGCGGTGCGTCCAGTCCCATGAGGGTTTTGCCCGTGGCAGGATGGTGCTGACCTCCCGTCATCGCGGTAATTCCGTTATCCACGATTACGACGGTGACGCGGGCATTGTTGTAAACCGCTTCAATGAGGCCGGTGATGCCGGAATGAACGAAAGTCGAGTCGCCGATGACGGCCACAACGGGTTTCTGCGTGTTCCCGGCCTTGGCGACACCCACGGCATTTCCAATCGAAGCTCCCATGCAGATGCAAGTATGTACCGTTTCCAAAGGAGGCAGGGCAGCCAAAGTGTAGCAGCCGATATCGCCGAAGACATGCGCTCCCGTTGCCTTTAGCGTGGTGAAAACCGCCCGGTGTGCGCAACCGGCGCAAAGCACGGGCGGACGGCTCAGTGCCGGCAAGGGCTGCGCTGCGACCGGATGAAAAGCGGGCTTCAATCCTGCTTTCACCAAAGCATTCGCCAGTCTTTCGGGCGTCAATTCACCGAGGCGTGTCGTGAATTCCTTGCCGGAGCATTCGATTCCCAACGCCTTGATTTGCTCCTCAAGATAGGGCTCGAGCTCTTCGATCACAAGCAGACGCCGAACTCGCTGAGCGAAATGGCGAATCATCTCGACCGGCAGAGGATGGGTCAGTCCCAACTTCAAGAACGACGCTGCAGGCAGCAGTTCGCGAGCGTATTGGTAAGCGACTCCCGAAGTGATGACACCCAATTCGGTATCTTGCATTTCGATATCCTGCACGGGGCTTTTTTCCGATTCCGCTTGTACGCCCGCAAGTCGCTCCAAAAGGGCCTTGTGACGCGGAATGGCAAAAATGGGCATCATGACATATTTCTTGATGTCGCGCCGAAAGCTGCGCTGCTCCTGTTCGAGAGCTTCCTCCTGCACATCCACGACAGTCTTCGTATGTGCCAAGCGCGTCGTCAGCCGCAGCATCACGGGCAGATCGTACTTCTCAGAGAGGTCGAGGGCATAGGCGACATAATCATAGGCCTCTTGACTGTCGGAAGGTTCGAGAAGCGGCATTCCGGCAAAGCGCGCGAAAATCCGGTTGTCCTGCTCATTTTGGGAGCTGTGCATCTCCGGATCGTCGGCGGACACGAGGACAAAACCCGCATTGAGGCCCGTATAGCTGAAGGTCATCAGCGGGTCCGCGGCGACATTGACACCGACATGCTTCATCGCCACCAATGTGCGCACTCCGGCCAGGGAGCTGCCGATGCCGACTTCTACGGCGACCTTTTCATTGGGCGCCCATTCGGCATAGATGCCGGGCAAGAGAGCAAAGGCTTCGAGAATTTCTGTTGAGGGGGTTCCGGGATAGGCCGAAGCGAATTTGACGCCGGCGCGCCACGCGCCATAGGCCACCGCTTCGTCACCCGAAAGAAGTTTCTTCATCGTTCAAACCTGCCTAAATACAATGGGGGATGTCTGCTCTCTTTCATTCGAGAGATATATGGGCAAAGGAGAGGTCTGAAAACCTGCGCCATTGCGGCTCTGGAGAGCAACAACGGCGCTTAACGCGAATACCTTATTGAAAAGGCATTGGAGATATTGGGCGCGAGAGAGGCTCTGAAAACCTGGCTCCCGTCTCATTTCAGGAGAAGTACTTTCGCCCGGGCAGTGCCGACCTTGCTCTCCAACTGGGCGATGTAGAGACCGGATGCAAAGCGCGACAGCTCGAGATGAAAGCGCTGGGAGCCCGCATTTCTTAACCCCAAGGGCCAATTCCAGACCTTTTCGCCTAAAATATTGTAGAGAACGAGGCTCACCTGGCCGCTCTGGGGAAGGTCATATTGCAGCCATGCTGAATTATTCGCCGGATTCGGAAAAACGACAAGCGTCGGCCTGCTCGGCAGTGCATTAATAAAAGGAGAAGGGTCGGCCGCGAGGAAGACACTGTCGAGCACCGTTCCAAAGACATCTTGATCTCCCAGTCGCGTGTCTGTCCATACAACATGAGCCCGCGTTTCCGAAGCACACAAGCCGATGTATTCGCCCAAGAGTCCTGCGCGAGCGGAACCCGCGCGCGGGTCAAACGAGGTCGTTGTAATCCGCTCATTTGGACGCCAACTCTGGCCGCCATCCGTCGAGACCGCGAAATAGACATCAACCAAGTAATTGTTCGGGTCGTTGCGTCGGTCGTAAAAAACCACCCATACCCGCCCCACCGGATCCACGGTCACCCACGGGTGGAATTGATCCGCCGGATAGGCTACCTCATCGTCATTCATGCGTTGCGGGGATGACCAGGTGGCGCCATCGTCATCGGAATAGACAAGCCAAATTTCGGTTTCGGAGTAATCCGATGTGGCGTCCGTGTACACCATATAGAGCCGTCCACAATGCGGGCCATTCGTCTCATCCACGGCCATCGCGCCGTAGGAAAAAATTAGAATGTCACCGTTGATATCCGCCGAGCTGAATCGAGTGGGAGTGACAACCTGTTCCGGCGAAAAGCTTATCCCGCCATCCGTTGACCGTGAGAAGACGAGGGCTTGGCGCAAGTAGCTTACCCAGGAGACATAGACCTGCCCCTCCGTGCCCACAGCCACATTTGCCCATTGATTCCAAGTCGTTTGCGAAACATACAGAGGTGGCTCGTAATTGGCCGAATCGGCGCGCTTGGAAACCAGGGCGATGTGCGTGGAATCGGTCGCGGGATAGCCGAAGAAGCGCGTCCAAACACAATAAAAGGACCCGTGATAAGGCGACTCGGTACGATCCACGGTGAACATCTCTTTATCCTCAAAGGAGAGCGGATTAGCATTGACGGCAAACAGGCTGTCGCGCCATGTCCGGCCACCGTCGGTCGAGCGCACCGATAGCAGCCCGTCCTCTCCATCGGGATCAAAGGAAATCACCATGGCCGTGAAGACGCCATCATCGTCCACGACCAGAATGGGATCGCTTTGCCACGGGTAATACATTTGTGGGAAAACATCATCCTGCCAGGTGAAACCGCCGTCGGTCGAAAAGCCGACACCCACGCGTCGGTAGCCAAAGCGGAAATCCCGCCAGATCGCGACGAGCTCGTTGGCATTCAGGGGATTGACGCAGACCATCTCTTCATTCTGAAGCTGGCCCGAGTGGTCCGTGTTGATGCGGAAGTTGTCGGATTCATCCAACGGAAATTGCACGGGCGATGACGTCCCTTCCATAGGAAGGCGTGACAGCACGGGCGGCAGTCCCTCCTGAGGCCGAACGGTCGCCGGAGCCGACAGGTTCATGCTTACCAAGCTGATTGCGACGAGAAGAAACAAAGTCAACGCCCTCACGGGAGTCTCCCTTTCATAAGAAGTTTGTCCGCTGAAATATAAAGGATTTTGCCGAGATTACCAAACGGGGGCGAGGGCGATTGCACAGAGGTGACGGCGGAGAAGTCATTCGCGGCAGAAGGCCAAGACCCTTCGAGGGACAATCCATGCACCCGACTGTTCGAGTGACCCTTTTGCTGCTTGGTAGGGAGTGTCGGGAACCTTTTATATATGGTTAATGACCCCGTTAATGTAGAAATTCAAGAGAATTTGTTTTACTTATTGTTATTAAAGAGATTAATATAGCTGACCCGCTGTCATGATCCGAAGGCAACTGGGGCATTAGCATTCGATTTTTCGCCCATGCCTCTCTTGTATGGACAGTGCCTCTGAAATGGAGTGCGCAGCCCAGCGACTAACTGCCTTGTTATCACAAAATTAGCGGGAGAATGTGACGCGAATGCCCTGCTGGAGGCCGAAAAGAGGGGCAAATTTTTTCTTGCATTTTATTAGTAGGAATAGTATATTTACCATGTCGTGTCCTTCATCATCAGGATAAGTGTGTGTAAAATCAAGCAGAAAAGGGAAACGTCAGTTAAATCATATGGAGGATTGTGAAACATGAGGAAGAGTTTGTTGTTTAGCGGCTTAGTAATCGCCTTGACTTTGCTCTGTTGTTATGCTCTGGTGACGGCGGATGTTATTCACCAGAAGAAGAGCGTAGCCACAGCGCCATCGTTGGGAAAGGCCGCCCCAGCGGTGCAGAAGGCTCCGGCTGTTGATCAGGTTATCACAGACCAGAGCGTGATGCCGATGGCGCAGAATCCAAATGCAGTCACAAGGCCGGAGCGGGAACCGCAGCAGCCCACGGTGGTGGGTGGCACAAGCCCGGTCCTGACTCGTTCGGACGATGCCATGTTGGCAAAGAAACTTGAAGGCATGAAGCCCCCAGCCGGCCATTCGGATGGGCTTCTGGACTGCTCGAATGCCATTCCAATCGCCTGCGGCGCTACCGTCAACGGTAACAACACGACCGGCATGATGAATGTGTCGTATTACAACTGCAGCGGTTGGACTGAGAGTGGCCCGGAAGTGGTCTATGTACTGGAGCTCGACGCGGGGTATTTTGTGACGGGAGCCCTGTCAGGCATGTCGTGCGACAATGATCTTTTCTTCCTGGATGCCTGCAGTGAGGATAGCTGCCTCCTCGTTGGGGATGTAAGCTTCACCAGCGGTTGTGTTGGCCCCGGTACATTCTATATCGTTGTGGACCGCTATGGTTCCGGCAACCCGGCAGGTTGTGCGTACACACTGACGGTTACTTGCGCTCCTTGTGGTGGCGGCACTCCTGGCGACGAATGCGATGACGCCATTGCAATTACAGCTCTGCCGTACAGCGATACGAAGAACACCTGTGAATACACCAACACCTGCGGCAATGCGGCGCCTGACCTCTTCTATGTCTACAATGTGCAGGCTCCGAATGAAATGCTGACCGTCAGCCTGATGGGCTCCGCCTACGATACGTACCTCTATATCTGGAGCGAATGCTGCGTGACCATGCTGGCCTACAACGACGATTTCGGCG
The DNA here is from genome assembly GCA_043804575.1 of bacterium. GTDB lineage: Bacteria > Electryoneota > RPQS01 > RPQS01 > DYHQ01 > JAZDIW01. Next base: position 6,891 of record JAZDIW010000146.1, on the reverse strand, counting down.
GCACGCTGCAGTCTCAGATTTCGGGTTGCTTCAGCGGCACCATCTGGATTCAGGTGGATGGCTACAGCAGCAATTGCGGAACGGCTATCCTGAATGTGACTTCCGCAGGCGAGTGCCCGGAAGCACCGGCGAATGACAACTGCGCGGACGCCATCGAAATTCAGTGTGGCGTTACGGACATGTATGTGGACCTTGCGGGTGCCACGCCGGACTGCGCAGGACTCATTGGCAATTACAACAATGTCTGGTACAAGTTCTATCTTGACCCGAACATTGCGGCTACTTGGGATGTGGCCGTCAGCTACTGCGAGACCGATCCGGCCATTGGCACCATTGGCGCGAACTTGCAGAATGACTGCTTGTGCGATGACTACTTTGGGTGGTCAGGCTCAAGTTCATCCTATTGCGTTAATCCCAGCTGGCTGCCGGAATACATTTACTTCAATCAGGTTCCGGCTGGCTGGTGGAACATCCCGGTCTATACCGACCTGGGCACCTATGTGTGGATGGACTTGGTGTGCACGCCGTATGCGGCGCCCACGCATGATTTTGAGGCGACGGTGAGCAGCACACAGAGCTACAGCAATACCGGCAACACTTGTGGCGCCGGCAATGACTGTTATTACTATGGCACGGAAGACCACATCTATCAGGTGACGATCCTCGAAGATGGTCAGTATCAGTTCTCGCTGTGTAATTCGCCCTATGACTGGGATGCCGACCTTTATCTTTCGACAGGACCTTGCAGTGGCACGCTTCTGGTTTACGATGACATGTCGTGCTATACCAGCAATTCCACCTACATGCCGAAGATTACCTGCCAGAATGGCAATCTGACCGCGGGAGTCTACTACTTGACTATCGAGGGCTACTATACACCCACCTGCGGCGACTATTTGCTGGAAATCACTTACTGCGAGCCGGTCGTCGTCGAGTGTCCTGAGGGTGGAATTCCGGAAGGCGAGCCTTGCCCGCCGGCGGATCCAAGCCAGGATCCTTACAACGGCGGCTGCAACTTCACTCCGCCACCCTTCTCGCCGATTGCCTGCGGCCAGACCATGTGCGGCCTGGGTTGGGCAGATGTCTCGTGGCGAGATCTCGACTGGTATCGGGCCGTCTTCACCGAGCCGACCTATGTCTACTGGGATGCGGTGGCCGCGTTTCAGGCGCGCATTTGGATCATCGCCGGACCATGCCCGGGCACGAGTCTCGGTACGATCGCCGGTGACCCAGGCACCCCGTTGCATCTCGAGTTGAATCTGTCCGCGGGTGAATACTACTTCGTAATCTCCACGAACGGATGGTGGGATCAGCCGTGTGCGGACTATGTGGCCACTCTGACCTGCGAGGGGGGTGAGCCATGCACGCCGGACTTCACGGCGACTGTCAGCAACACGCAGAGCTATACCAATATCTCCACGACCTGTGGTGCGGGAAATGACTGCGTGACGCGTGCCAGCGAAGACCACATCTACGAGGTGGTCGTTCTCGAGGAAGGTCAGTACAGCTTCTCGCTGTGCAATTCCACTTATGACTGGGACAGCTACATTTTCCTTGACTCGGAATGCTGTGGCAGTTCGCATCTGGCCTCCAATGACGATGCCTGTGCTGAGCTGTACTACATGTCCGAGATCGGCTGCATGTATGCTCCGGTTCTGGCCCCGGGAACCTACTACCTGCTTATCGAGGCCTATGGCAGCACCGGCTGCGGTGACTACCAGCTCGATATCGAGCCTTGTGTCGAGTGTGTAGTGGAGTGTCCTGAGGGTGGAATTCCGGAAGGCGAGACTTGCCCACAGGATCCGGATATCTTCAACGGTGGCTGCAACAGCGACCCGTTTATCTGGTCTCCGATTGAGTGCTGGCAGACGGTTTGTGGAACGGGTTGGGCGAATACCTCGACTCGTGACACCGACTGGTATGAGAAGGTCTTCACCGAACCGACTCATGTGGTCTGGAGAGTGACTGCCGAGTTCCCGCTGATGATAGCCATCATCGACCCGAACCCCGACTGCAGCAGCTTCACCTATGTATACGCCTTGGTGAATCCGTGCGATGAGGCGGTTCTTGAGTATGATTGCGATGCCAGCAACTACTGGTTCTTCGTCGCCCCGAGCGACTGGTATGACCTGCCGTGTTCGGACTATGTAGCCACGCTGGAGTGTGGCGAAGGTCCGGAACCGAATTGCATGCCGTGCGAATCGGCCATTCAGATGTATGGCTTTGACTACTACGACGACAACACGACCTGTACCTGGAATGGTATGGATCAGAACTGCCTCGTGGGTTGCCATCCGTTTGAACTGGATTGCGCGGGTTCGCAGTATCTGGCCGGTCCGAAGATCTTCTACCGGATGGATTTGGCTTGCGAAACCACGATAGATATCCTGTGCGTGCCAGATGCGATGATGGATCCGCAGCTGATGATCTTCACAGTCTGCCCGACGATTGGCGGCGAGGAAGACTGCGGAAGCTGTGTGGCCTCGTCTGACACGGGCGCGTTTCCGTGGGACGGTATGTCGGAAGCCATCCATGTTGTTCTTGGCCCTGGTACCTACTTCCTATCGGTGGACTGCTACCAGAACGCGGGCGAGAACTCGTGTGGTTCCTATGAGCTCTTTGCCCACAGCAGCGACTGCCCGTTGCCGGTTGAGTTGACCACTCTTGAGGCGATTGTGGCTGACCATGCGGTGACCTTGAAGTGGGCGACCGCCACCGAGCAGAACAATGCCCGGTTCGATGTGCAGCGCAAGACCGCGTCGAGCGACTGGACGACGGTGGGCAGCGTAGAAGGCGCTGGCAACAGCCAGACGGCACACAACTACGCCTACACCGATCGTGCGGTGGTCAACGGTGTGACCTATACCTATCGTCTGATTTCGCATGACATCAATGGCACGATTCACGAGTATGAGCAGACGGTGGAGGCCACGCCTGCGGCTCCGATCCCGACCGAGTATGCGCTGAATCAGAACTATCCGAATCCTTTCAATCCGCAGACGAGCATTACCTATGCGGTGAAGGAGGCGGGCTTCGTGACGTTGAAGGTGTACAACCTGATAGGTCAGGAAGTGGCGACGCTGGTGTCGGCGAAGATGGAAGCCGGTCGCTACACAGCGGCCTTTGCGGCAAATGACCTGCCGTCGGGTGTCTATGTGTATCGTCTGGAAGTCAATGACTTCACGGCCCAGAAGAAGATGGTACTGCTGAAGTAATTCAGCGGTTTCATCGGATATTCCCAAGTGGGGCTGCCTTACAGGGCAGCCCCACTTGGTAAAAACAGTGATTTGCGAAATGATCTTTGATAGCGGCGGCCCATTCGATGCTGCCGTTTCAATTATGTGTTTTTTCTTTAGGCATGGACATATAATTTATCCGCCCCATGATCATTAATGATAGGTTTCCTTTAGGTTTGATTTTTGCGTGATTCAATAGGGATAGAAGAAGGACATTGTTCTCAGCAAAGGAGGAATGGAGATGAAGCGGTTGATTTTGTTATGTGGTATGTTCGTTGCCCTGTGCTCGCTGGCCTATGCGAGCGTGGAGGTCGTGGATCTTGGCACGATAGAGACCAAGGACGGCATCATAACCACCATGGGCACGGAGGAAATTCAGGCGGAAATTGAAGCGCTATCGGCTCAGATGATGGCGGCGAAGGAAGCAGGCTTTGAGCCGGACGCTGCTTTGTATGCCCGCCTTGCCGAACTTGAAGCGCTGATTTATGAGCCCGTCAGCGGTTCTGTGCGTTTGGATCAGGGTGGAGAGACCTGCGAGACCGCCTACGAGATTACCTCGCTTCCATTCTGCGATAGTGGAATTATGGGAGCCACGACGGATTGCACTCCGACGACGAGACCCTTCCTGGACATCTTCTACAAATTCACTCCCACCGTGACGGGAATCTACCGGGTAAGCACCTGTGGGAGTGTCGGTGACACCCGAATGAATGTCTGGCGGACGACTTGCTGCGGCGCGACCACCGACTCCGTCGGGTATGCAGACGATGAATGTGGCGGGATGGATCTTGCCAAGGATTTCACGCTGGAAACCGGCCTCACTTACTACTTCCATATTGGCTACTATGGCTCCACCCAGCTGGCGGATGCGTACAATTTCAACCTGTTCGGACCGGAGCCGACGAGTGTGCCGGCCAATGACCTCTGCACGGGCGCGATTCCATTGGCCGCTCCTTCGACCACGCTGGGAACCTGCCGGAACGCCACCGATGATGCGGGGCTCCCGAGCTGCGCTGCATCCAGCCTGTACTATAAGGGTGTCTGGTACACCGTGGTCGGAAATGGTAACAATTTGACGGCGACGACAGTGAACAACTGCACCAGCATGAACACCTTTATTCGTGTTTTGACTGCTCCATCATGCAGTGGGCCTTGGACTTGCGTAGGCGGCAACAATGATTATGGGACCAGCTCGGGTCTCTCGCAGTATACATGGTGTTCGGATGTCGGCGTGACCTATTACATCATCGTCTCGAGTAGTTCAAGCACGGCCGGATATGTTGGACCGTTCACTTTGTCTATTTTAAATGGCTCGCCATGCGCTTGCGACCTGATACCTCTTTGCGGCACGCCGACGGAGACCGAACCCAATGGTGTTTGCCCAAGTGCGGTGGATCCTTTTGTGATTGACTGTGCGGAAACGGTTTATGCGTTGCATTGCCCCGAGGCGGATGTGGACTACTTCCCGGTGGCTGTTCCGCCAATGACGGTGATGTGGTTGTATCATTACGATGGTACGAGTTGCACGGTGAATCCGACGACGGGCGTCCAGAGCCGGGTCTATGACGCGAATTGCGTTCTTCTCGGTGGCCCAACCACGGTTGGCTGGCGTCTGACGAATCCGACGGCAGATACCTGGAACATCTTCATTGAAGTCTACGCGACGACAAGCACCTATCGAACGCCGTATAAGCTTGTATCCTGGTGCTGCGATGTCGTGAATTACTGCGCCAATCCGATTTTGCTCACGGGGGTATACACTTACACCAACACCGCGAATAGCTGCTGCGCAACGAACCCGGTTTCCTGCGTATATCAGACGGCTTGCGGGGGAACCTGCTATACCTCGGGTAACGACATTGTCTATCGGTTCACGATTTTGAGCACAGGCAATCTCACTATCACGGCGTCGAGTGCGGGTGACAATCAGGTGATGGTATTCACGGATTGCGCTAATCCGACAACGACTTGCGTCGCCTCGGCGGATGTTACTTTTACGGGTTCCCCGGAAGTGATCACTGCCACTTTGCCTGCAGGCACCTACTTTGTTTCGACCTCACTTTTCAGCACCGGTTGCGGTGACATTACGCTTGCGATTACCAGCGATGTTCCGCTGCCTGTCGAGCTGACCACTCTCGAGGCGATTGCGGGTGACCGCGAAGTGACTCTGAGGTGGATGACGGCTAGCGAATGGAACAACGCACGGTTCGATGTGCAGCGTAAGACGGCGTCCAGCGGCTGGACAACCGTCGGAACGGTGGAAGGCGCGGGCAACAGCCAGACTGTCAAGACCTATGAATATGTGGATCACGCTGTCGTTAACGATGTGACCTACACCTATCGTCTGCTCTCACGCGATGTTAACGGCGTGGTCAATGAGTATGAGAGGACGGCGGAAGCGACGCCCGGGGCGCCGATGCCCACGGAGTATGCGCTGGCACAGAATCATCCCAATCCCTTCAACCCGAATACGAGCATCAGCTATTCGGTGAAGGAGGCAGGCTTCGTGACCTTGAAGGTGTATAACCTCATGGGTCAGGAAGTGGCGACGCTGGTGTCGGCGCAGATGCCGGCCGGACGTTATGCGGCGGAGTTCACGGCGAAGGATTTGCCGTCGGGCATCTATGTGTATCGTCTGGAAGTCAATGACTTCACGGCCCAGAAGAAGATGATTCTGCTGAAGTAATTCGGCGATTCATCGGATAATAGCAAATGGGGCTGCCGCAAAACGGCAGCCCCGCTTTTTTTGCGGTGTTTGAATCCAGTTTCCCTGCATCTGACCTTGGGGAAAGTCGCACCATAGAGACGAGCGCAGAGCATAAAGCGAGCTCAATGCACTAACTGAATCCGTTTTAACCATTCAAGAGGGAGGATCGAATCATGTGCAAGCTGTTCTTACTCTTCGTTCTTATGTTGGCGATGTCCACGGCTGTTTGGGCCGAGGGAGGCGAAACTTGCGCCGACGCCACTCTCATCGAGGCATTCACCTATTACGATACAGGGAGCACGGTGGGACATATTCGTGATTATCCCCCTGATCCTGTGTGTGTTTCTTTTAGCGGTCCCGATGTGGTCTACAAATTCATCGCGCCTGAGGATGTCAGCATAACGGTGTCGTTGTGTGGGTCGGACTACAATACCGTGCTCGACTGCTGGAAATCACTTCTTCCCGGCGGACCCGCTTGTCCGGACGAACCCGGAGCTGACAATACCTGCTGTGATGACAACTCCTGTGATCTTCAGAGCTGCTGTCAGTTCTATTTGTTGGGAGGTTGCGAGGCTTACATGATTGTAACGGGAGCTGGCGGCTCTGCTGGAGATTACATATTCGATTTTTACGCTCGACCGGGGCATGACGTATACGTGCCATGTCCTCCGAATGTTAATGACGATTGCTTCAATACTCTCGAGGTCACTATTGACGAAGCCATATACGGCACAACCCGGCACGCCCTTTGGGATCTCTTTCGGGATGATGCCCCTTACTGCATTACGCCGATCACGGCGCCCGGTGTGTGGTACATGGTGACAGGTACGGGCAACATTCTCACGGCGACCACATGCAATGTATTCACCGGCTATGATACGAAGCTCAATGTCTATTCCGGCTCGTGCGATGCCTTGGTGTGCGTCACGGGGAACGATAACGATCCGA
>JAZDIW010000145.1:0-16464 GCA_043804575.1 bacterium | reverse complement strand
CGCCAATGGCCTGAATATCCGTCACGAAATAAACCGTGTCGGCCGGATTGCAGACCATAGGTTCCCCATGATCAGGCTCCAGCATACCCGCCGCCAAGCGCGTCGCATCGAATTCGATGTCGTGCGTGCCTTCGGCAGGCTCATTGTCCACGAAGAAGACATGGATACTATCCGCCGGTGCCGGGTTCTCTATCACATGATACCCTGCATCGTCATGCCAGTAGACCGTCATCCAGAAATCATGGCTGCGGTTGGCCAGCAAGCGTGTGTCGAAATTAAGCGACCACTTATAGACCTTCACGGCCGCTGTATCGCTTCCGTCGCAGTTGGTGAACATCGTGCGCGGGTCATTGACCCAGCGGTCAATACCGTTGGCATCTATCTCATTGTTGTCGTTGGCGTCGATGATGAAGTAGTATCTGTAACCGGCTGGGTAATAAGGCAGATAGGCAGTCGCCCTCCAGATGCCGTCTGAACCCCGAGTCATGTCCCAAAGCCCGAAGATAGTGCTATTCTCGAGTGCACGAACCCAGACATCCGGGAAGAGGTCGCGTTCCGGATACCACTGATAGCCATTGGAGACATACCAGCCGGCCATGCCAGGTACTTCAGCCTCATTCAGTTCGAATGTGTAATACGCAAAGGTGCTGTCTGAATCCCGGCCCAGCAGTGTATCGCCGCTGTTCGTCTCTGTCCAGAAGCGAACACTATCAATGACACCCGTGAAGCTCGGATTCACTTGCTCAGCGCTCAGGAGAATCTGCCCATGGACACAGGTGTGGCCATAATCCGGCTGGCGGATAACCAGTTGCGGCTCGTCCACATTCACCACGCGGACCCACAGGTCTATCTTTGTCGTATCCGCACCATAGGTTTCAATCGAGTCGTTCATGTTGCTGTCGCCTTCCAGATTGCCAAGATTATCTTTGGCAATGAAGGCGAAGTGATAGGTGCCGGGCACATAGGTATTGTCCAGCAGAAGCGCAATCTCATACCAGTTGTTCGTGTCGTCATCCGGCGGATACTGGTCGAATTCGCGAGCCATGGCGAAGCGGTCGAACCGCACGAGGTCACCAGCCGGACAAACACGCTTGTAGCCGACAGCCTGATTCCTCTCGAGATCCCATAGCTGGACATTGTGGATGTGGATATTGATTGGCAAGCCGCTGCAATTGGTAATGTCGGCAGCGTTGCAGTAGAAGATCACGAAGGCTTCCGGATCATCACCACCCGGATTTACAGTGCGGTTGTAGAGTACCTCGATCGTGTCGGGGAAGGTATCCTGCCACGCGAGGGTATCAGTGTAACGGATACGCTGCTCTTGGTCGGACTGGCTATTGTGGACATAGCTGACATGGGTAATCGGGGCATCGGGAGCCTCGTTGTCCACATTCACATTCAGACTGCACCAGCCCGTGTTACCCACATCGTCCGTCACATAAACCCAGATTTGGCCTTCACCCGCCTTATATCCTTGGGCTGTGCGGAAGACCGTGTTGTTCCACTTGACATTATCATAATCCGTGTACAAAGGCGTTGTATACCATTCGGTTGAATTGCGATGCCATCCATAGGGATCCGGCGTGCAGTCTTGAGCATCCACCATGCCATTGTCATTGAGCGGGCCACCGACATAGGACCAGTACCAGTGTGTCTCGTAACGATCTCCGACGGCAGAACTCCAATCCCATAGCAACAGCTCCCGATTCGCCACGAGGTTTTGGTCAACCCAAGCCCCCAGGCCCGTGTAGGTGTCGCAATCGCCGTTCGTCGCCCACAAGAGTTCGCCAGGAGTTACAGGAATTATGACCTCGCAGATCGGCGGCTGGCAGTCCCAAGTGATGTTGACATAGCTCGTATCCCAACCCGGGGAAGGATTCCCCGTCCAATCCGTGACATAAGCAAAGAACTGCAGATCGGCATAGGTAAATCCGCGGGCGGCCGCCGAATCGGCGATTGCCTGACGGATATTCGTCCAAATGACATAGACACTGTCCCAAGCCGCAATCAGTGGCACGCCTCCCAACGCCGGTGCACTCGGATTCAGCGAGATATCGTTCGGGATATAGTGCTCATCATACATTCCATCCCACGATACATAGCCACTCGCATTCCAAGCGCCAGCGAACGCGAACTTAAAGTGCATGAGCCACTGATCGCCGACGATCGTATCATACTTCGCCACGAAGAGCACCGTATCCAAATAGGGATAGTCCGAATACGGATACGGAGGATCATAAGTGCAGCCGAACCGGTCATCATCAACAATGGGAACGCCAAAGACCGGCAGGTCGTTATCGAAGTCAGAGTGGTTGAAAGTCCACAGGTAAACGCCTTCCGGCGGGTAGTCGCGAATCTCAATCGCGTTCGTGCATAGCATAGCGTCGCGGTCGAGGTTGCAATCGCGGTTCCGGTCTTCTTCAATATTCGGGTCACCCCAGTCCGGAGCGTCAGCGCAGAAGGCGCGGAAACGAATGCTATCCAGCGGGCTGTTGCCGAAGTTGATGAACTCCACATAGCATTGCCAGACAAAGCGCCACTCGTCCAAACTCGCATCGTAATACTGCGAGGGGGTATCATCGCGCGATATTCCATTCCATGGTGAAGTTCCGACATAAACATCCGCGCCATAGAGCGGATTGTAACCGTAATTCGTCGCCAGATCTTCCCAGACTCCGAAGCGGTTCAGAACCTGGAACTGCACCCAGCTAATCCGATCCGGGTCCACGAAGTCTTCCGCCGTAACGCGCAAGACAAATGGGTACCCTTCACCAACGGTGGTAATCGTGTCAAACTCATCGCCGTCATAGTCGTACGGATCTGAGATCCAGCAACCCGTCACTGCAGGCGCCGTGTTGTCCACATAGACCCGCGACCAATGCGGATTCGGATCGAAATTGTGCGAAGCATCCCAGGCTCGAGCATAGAGCCAATAGTAACCGCTCAAGAGGTGCCGCGTATCCCAGGCTCGAATGCTGAAGTAGTAAGCCCAATTCCATTGGACGGAATCCGGCACCGTCACCGAACCGATATAGATGTGCTGGCCGACACCCGGTATGGAAACCGAGTCCACATACCAGAACTCGACGGAATCCACATCATAGTAGTATGGTACGGTCGCCAGAATCGGCACGAAGCCCGTGGAGCAATGGCGATCCGTCACCCACATGTCTGGATCCGGCCAAGTGATCGAGGCAATCGGATGGACCGTATCCGCATAGACCCAGAAGGTGACGACAGGGGTATTCAACGGATCGTTATTTTCGCACACATCAAAGGCCCAGAAGCGCAGGTTATACTGATGTGACAGCCATCCGGCGATATTCAGACGGACATGGAAGCTGTCATCCGGCGCACGGTAAGTTATGGTATCCTGACCCAGAGAATCCGGCGTGAATCCTGAGCGAATCGTTACCCAGCCGGCCGCCGGGTCGGTATTTCCAGGCGTATAAAGACCGGGCGCCTCGTAGTACTTGTACTGGAACATACCCTTGGCCAAATCGAACCAGCGGGCCATGGGGTTGAAGGTAAAGGTGTCACCCGATACCGGATCATAGACATAGGATGTGTCGATCAAATCGTAGGCCGTCACGATGAGCTCGCTGTCCACCTGCCAATTGAAGGTCGCGCCTTGCGGCAAGACATAGCCTTGCGAGGCACTCCAGATATTGTCGACATAGGCCAGCGGTGCGATATCATCAATAATATCCACCGCTATGGTCTCCGCACACATTGCGCCAAAGCTATCCCATGCACGCACACGCACGAAGTAGCGATTGATGCAACGGCCGAGGGTATCCACCGGAGGCATGCCGAGCGTGTCCTCGGAAGTCCACGGCAGGTTCATCACCGACCAGTAGCACGCCCATACATAGGTCGTATCCGTAGCCGAATTCGGGACGCTCAGGATGTTCGCCTGAATCCAGAACGGATAGGCATCAACCACACCGTCGCGATTGGCGTCGAAGCAGTAGTCAAATTCGACACTGTCAACCCCGTCAAGCTCATCATGAACATGCGCCTTGATTTCGACATAATCCCACGAAGCAAAAAGCGTATCCTCAGCTTCCGCATGACCCGACTGCGTCACGAAGAGCGAGTCGATCGGCGGACAGGTGCGGTCGAGGATGAACGCATAGTCCCAGGTGCATCCGTTCCCCATCCGGTCAAGCGCATAGACCTGCACCGTATAGAGACCGTCGGGCATGCCGTCCATAATGGTTCCTGACGGATCCTCCAAGGTGGCATGCGGAGTGCTGGTCAGATCGGCATAGTACCGCTGGACAAATCCGGGAACCGGATTCCCGCTCGGATCAAGCAGTTGGATAATTGTCGCCGCACCGTTATTCCAATTCGTGCTATCGGGCACGGTGCTCGTGTCGGTATCCACCCCCGAACCCGGAACAGGCGGAATACTATTGAATATGAATCCATCGGTCAGAACGACATTGATGGAGTCAAAGCTGTTGTAGACGAACAGACTATCGTAGGCCGTTAGCGCCGTCAGATCAAGAGGCGAAAACATGTCCGTACCATGGAAGCGAATTGGTACCGGCGCGACACCCTCCGCGAGAGACAGAGTGACGCCTGTCGGGCACGACTCGTCTTCGTAGAAGCGCAGAGCCAGTGTGTCCGGGCTATAGATCGCCAGTCCGAGGGTATCCCGATGGCCATAGATGTCACTGATGAACAGCTCGATATCATATTGGCCTTCACTGAAGTTGTCCATGAACCACAGGTAGTTGATCCACACGCCGCCCGAGTTCATCGAGTCCACATGAGCCACCTGCGGATAGTTGTTGATGCGCAGGTCAGCCGTGTAGAAGTCCACACCTTCGCCGATCTCATCCACGAGCCCGTCGGCGTCGTTGTCAATGAGGTCATGCTGCAATACGGTATCTTCGACGAAGATGAAGAAGCGTGTGCTGTTGGTATACCAACGCCATGTGTTTTCCGGCCAATCCTGCCAAATCTTATAGAGGTTTTCAGCGGCGTCGGGGCTGAGCTTCTCGTTGTTCCACACATTCATACTATCTTCGAGAAGCACCATACCCGGATTCGGAACATTCCAGTTCTGAATCGTGAAGACGATGGCGCTGTCAAGGTCGCCACCGAAGAGCGTCGTGTACGGGAATTCCGCATCGCCCGTGCTGTTTCCGAAGGTATCGGAAAGCTGCAGGTAGAAGTAATACTTATCGGAAAGAATCGTCACATCAAAGAGCTCAGAGCCATAGAGCGGCACATACCAAACGATACTGTCGCGATGCATGCCGTTCGTATTGTAGAAGATGACATCCGGGTGCGCGATCGTATCAGGTCCGGCGATCATGAAATTGCGCGCCGGATGATTCGTCGGATGACGGAAATCAATCCAGGTCTGGTTGAAGCTGATGAGCGTGTCGCCCGGCCAATTGTCGACCACCACATAGATGGTCATGAGACTGTCATAGTCGAGGTTGTAAATGCCTCTGCGCAGCACAAGCACGCTGTCAATACCGACGGAATCCGGATCACCGGGGAAGCCGGTTTCCCAAGTATAGTCCCCTCGCACTGCCGACAAGACATAGTCCGGCGGACGGTCGTCCGTCGTATCGTGCATCGTCCTCGGATAGGCCGGATTCGACAGGCAGTCCTGAATGTAAGCCGTCACGCAGCCTTCCAGATCATCGTAGTCAATCGTGTTGCAGGTGTCGTCGTGAATCGGCATACCGACCCACCGCAGGCAAACGGTATCAATACCATTATAGAGAACGGTGAAGCCGGTCGTATCCCAAGTCCACAAATCACGCAGCGCATTCGGACCAGCACAGAAGCTGATGAATGGCCCATCCGGCGCATCGTGGTCCGCGATATCAAGGGCTGGTATGTTGCCATAGCCCGGCCAGCAAATCGTGTCAACCGCACAAATATCCACATAGACCGGATAATTCGGGCTAACCCAAGTCGTCTCATTCGGGCTGACCGTGGAGTTATAGACATACATGCTCATGATGAACGGCCGCGTCGTATCCGCCCAAGCTCTGCCGTATTCAATATCCATATAATACCCGTGCGAGCCGGGGATTCCCGTCTGACGAATGCCCTTCACCGGCACAATCACTTGGTCGCCGCAACCCAAACCTTCGGCAGTCAGACCTACCCACTTCGCGACGAGTCGTGTACGGCCCTGACCGTCAAGGACAAGCTCCCAATAAGCCGGCCCGTGAGTGGGCTGATTTGCCGAACCCTCCACCGGCCAGCCACCGAACGCATCGGGCATCTGCCATGCTGTCCACCCATAAAGCGTAGGATTCAGACCCGAGAGATCGGCCTGCAGACTGTCAATCCGCAGAGTATCCTCATAGCCGTTGAACATCGTATCCATCCAGGCCCATACCTCGATATGGAAGCTGTCCAGCGGAGCCGAGGAGATAAAGCCAACGGTCGTATCGCAGCGGTTCGTCAGCACCCAGACGGAATCCACATCGGGCACGGTCGAATCCCCGCCGCTGATTTCAAAGACATTATAATGCATGCCCGCGTTGCACGCCGAATCCGTCACGAAAACCCACAAGGTGTCGTAGAGTCCCTCTGCGCCCACATCAAGACCGATGGGATCAGGCCCATTTGGCGGTGACAGATTGGCCGGCATGTGGATGCTGTCGCAAACCTCGATGAAGTTTTCGGGTATGCCCGGGTAGCCGAGATTCGCATAGAATTGCGAGTCATAGCCCCAGTAGGCACGCCAGTGACCAGGGGATGTTTCAATGGTCAAATCAGCATAGAGCGTGTCATAACCTGCCCGCTGAGCCGAATCGCACTGGAAGCGAGAGAGGTCCGCCCAGACATCCACGGGGCCGCTTCCCAAATAGGTGTCGCCCGGAATCAGGTCTGCGTAAATCGTTACATGCGTATCCGCAGGCGTCACATAGGCACGGATGGAGTCGTCCCCAATTGTATAAATGAAGTCCACAATCGGCGGAAGGGTATCTATGATGGCTGCAGCACACTGGAACGAATCCACATTGCCAAAGGCATCCTGTGCTTTGAACCATATCCACGCCGTATCAAGATTGTTGAACGGTTGATTGACAAAGAGTGGCGTAGTGGTACCCCAGACCGCAAATCTCGTATATGGGTCGGCACCGTACAGTGCATCATTCGCCAACCATCCCGGCGTGCCCGTCAATGCACCCGGATCGCACCAGACACTGCCCATCAAGCCCAAGCTGGAATCGGCGTCCGGATCGGTGAATAGTGCACCAATATAAATAGATCCTCCCGGATGCAAGTAGCCCTGGACCCAAGAGGGACTCCCGTACTGAATCCAATTGCTGTCGCATGCCGCCTTGCACTGGACCAATTCAGGCGGCAGGCAGTCGTCGCTGAAGCAGAGAGTGTCTCGCACATAGAGCTCGCGGTCATAATGTCCAATCGAGTCCGTCAGCGCAAGCGCGTCCCAAGTCACGAGCGTCTCAGCGTGGCAGTAGAATAGCGGATTCGGGTGCACGTACCAGTAGGCAATAGCATAAGGGAACACATAGAAGAGACTGTCTGGTGGCACCATATCGTCAGCGGGGTTACCCGTGATTCGGCTGACATCCGCGAAAATCAATGTGTCCACAACATCAAGTCCCCAACCGGTATCAGGCATCGATCCACAGTCTGGGTCAAAGTTGAACTGTCCATCTGAGATATACCATGCAACTAGACGCACCGTTTTATGCGGGTCAGCGCATAGTGTATCATTGATAAGCTGGCTCGTGAGCGAGTCCTGACCATAAGCCATGTACCACACTGGTTCACTGACATCCACCTGCACACAGTTGAAGGCGCCCGTATCCGCGGCTCCGCCAAATGTATTGAAGCGAATGAAGAAATCAAGTGAATCGCCGTCGCAGTGAATCGTGGCCAAATCTGAGGAGTCCGCCCTCATCCACCAGTAGTAATCGCGTGCCCAGAACAGGAGCGAATCACAAACATTGGGATCCGCCCACAGATACCACGCGCCCACAGAGTCGGCATTCAGCCACGGATTTGGATCATCCGTGATTTCCTGGAAGTTGCCCCGAATATGCTGAATCGAATCCGGCTTGGTTCCCGGCGCGCACGCCCAGAGTTCCGAAGTCTCGATAATGCTTGCGATGACCTCGACATCCGAGTCTTCCGGTGCGATCCAGCCCGGAATAGAATCCGTCAGATTCCAGACCAGCGGACATCCAATGATAAAGGGATCTATGTTGACGATGTGAACAGCAAAGGTCGTATCTTCGCAGCTGTCTTCTTCGTAGGCGTCCGTGAAGACCGGATTATTGTAGCGGCCGGGGTTCCCCGCCTGATCCCATGCCGAACGAACCAGAAGCAGAACATCCGTGTTGCAATAGTTGTCGTGAATGTTCTCAAAATGACCCTGAAGGATGTAGTAGAAGGAATCGGCCGGCGAGAAACTCTCCGTTACAGAATCCAGGAATACTTGCACCGTGTCGGTACCAACAATCACCAAGTCTTGTGTCGCCACATCAATCGCCGAGATCTGCCAATTCCGCGTAAGTAGCCATTCACCACTGGGGGCTCGCCACGAGCCGTCGTCATTCGGATAGGCCGCAGCATCATAGTGAACGGCCTCGGAGAGCTTGACTTTCAAGCGGAAGGTGTCGCCCTCGCCAAACCGGAAGCCGCAATCATTGCCCCAACCCATGTTCCAAACCGAAGGCGTCGAACCGGTATTGGCGTCCCGCGTTCCGGGGGCTATACCCGTCCAATCCTTGAATTCCGGATTGATATTGTCAACATCCAGGTCTGCCAGCACGGAATCACACTCGCCCAAGGAATCGTCGATAGATGTGATGGTAACGAGCACAGTGTCCTGGTCGTTGAAGTCCACGAGCTCAATCGAGTCCATGCCGCCGCTGATAAACCAAGTCCCGTTCCACATATAGATAAACTGATAGTACGGACTTGGCGTGGAGGCGTCGAGCCAGAAATTCGTCAAGCGGCCATGATAGATAGTGTTGTTGGCCAGCGCATCCGTAGTGGGCGTAACCGAGAAGAGCGGCCGCCGCACGATGCGCTCGCGCGTGAGGTCCGAACTCTTGATGGATAGCTCAATGCTATCGCCGCCCGCAGGATTAATGGTCAATGAGTCAATCAGCACCCGGATGAAGACCGTGTCCTGCACATTATCCTGCGCCCAATTGAGCGAGGCGCTGTAGGCATGGTCAAGATTGCCGGGGGAAATCGCGTTCCATAGAGGTTCCGGTCCCCACGGGAAACCGAGATTCTTGGCCGAGTCCAGCCGCATCGAGTCCGGATTATAGAAGAAGAACTGCGGCGTCGTGGCCAGACGCGGACATGGAGTCAGCCCAAGAATCGCCTCCTGACAAACACCGGTACTGCAGTCCAACTGATCATATCTCGACATCAGGCTGTCACTATCGAAGGCATAGACGGCGAGAATGTAATTATTGCACCCATTGCGGCAATCCACCTCCATGGTGTCCAGCTCATAGTTGTTGCGGTCCGCGTTCACCGTGTCAATATAGTCCGCCAGAACGCCGTTGATGCAGATCAACCAAGTGCACAACCCACCGGCAATATGCGTGGAGTCATAAGTCAAATTCTCCACATGCACCGCCGAGGTGTCCATGCTAAACATGCAAGTCCAGTCCACCTCGATCCATTGCGCCGATGTGTCTGTCGTCACGGTGATGCACAGAGTATCCCCGACAAAGAAGTGCAGCGTGCAGACGGTGTCGTTATCCACGACATTGGCCGTATCAATGATGGGCCCTTGACCGTTCAGCCAGATATAGACGGGGTCATAATATATCATACCGGCGTCGTCCATAATCTGCAACTCCAACCGGTAGAGACCGTCGTTGAGAGGTGCACCGCCCGGGAACTGATGACCCCAGTCGAAGAGAGTAATAGGCCCATTGACATCATTGGCGTTGAAAACAATTGGCTCCCATATCCAATTGAGATCACCGTCGGTTGGGTCGCTGGACGCGTAGAACCCCACCGTATCATCGGGATTCGGCCAGGTGCCGTAGGTCACGACCCGCTCGCAGAGCACATGGTAGAAGAGTTTCTCCATCACGCAGCTGTCCGGATCGAGGCCATCGCCCTGGTCAAAGAAGCGCTCCGGACGGAACCTCAATTGAGGATCGCTCATCCCCGCGATCCATTTGTAGGTAGTATATCCCGGTTCCGGGGCCGTCGGTGGTGTCACCGGTCCCGAGCCAAGCGTGATGTTCGTCACCGTGAGCGTGTCGCCTGTATACACCACTCCCGGGATACAGGTATCCACCACCGCATGGATGCGGTTGCGCTGCGTGTATTCCGGCAGAGTGGTCGTGGTGTCATTGTCCCACCCGCGGATGCAGCTATTGCCCGCACGATCCATGAAGCGGCCAAGCGTGAAGCCGACATTGAAGCCGAGAGGGCATCCACCCCCAACACCCATATCAATCACAACCGTATCGGAATCCGTGGTCACCTTGCCGTACCACTCAAAAGCACCCTTGTCATAGGGACCCCACGGGAAGAGCCAAGTATCCCTGGCTGTCGGGATATAAACAGGATTCAGGAGTGGGTTGAAATAATCGAGGACAGCAACAATATCCCCCACGATTTCATCGGGTTCCGAGCGAACATCAATCCCGACGAGGAAGAGCTGGTCCAGACTGTCCTCTAAGCCCGGATTCGCATTATCGAGGTCATCCAGCCAGATGCGGATAGAGTCCGGCGAGATACTCCACCACACCCAACTCGTGGTATCACGGGGAGAGAAACGCCGGCATGCCGTATCCTGGTATACATCGCTTAGGGCCGGCGGGCAGATATTGTCAATGCAGAAGTCACATTCGTACTCCATACCATCGTCATAGTTCCCTGCATCGTCATAGACATTCAGCCTTATTACATCTGGATACTCTGCGTTCCGAAGACACATCTGGATGAAACTCCAGTTCGTCGTGTCAATCGGCACATCCACATAACGTCCCTTTGCCCATATTGCATTGCCAATCCAAAAGCTGTCACTGGCCTGCGAAGGATTCCTGGGGTTAAGACGATTTCCGGGCCCTGGATAGGGACTCGTACCACCTGGGACATTATTCACGGGCCAGACATAGGGCGGCCCCATACCATATTCCTTGACAAAGCGCTCGGCACTGAACCCCACCCACGTTCCGTCAAAGTTCCGCAAACTGTCTCTTCCGTTGCAGTAGGTAACCGTATCCCCGCGGCAACTGGGATCAGCAGGTCCAGGAAAACAGCTGTCGCCAACAGAAATCGACCAGTAGATTCGTAGTGTGTCCCCAATTCCCGCATAAGGCCACCAGGGGAGACCCAAATTCTGCCACCAACCCGTTGCATCACTCGTATCATTGGGGACCCAGTTCCCACTGATAATGGAGCAGGAGTCAATGCAGCAATCATAGAGAGCCGGAGGCGTATTGTCCACCTTGCGAACTACAAAGCAGGTATCCTTCCACTGCGTTGATGCGTGAAGGAAATCCTCTCCCAGGTCCCACCAGGCATACCGCACTCGAATCGTATCCGTTACCCCATTCTCCATCAGGTCACAGGGATTGACCCGTCGCCTCTGGTCAGGAAACACCATCGTATCCACCAGATCGATATCGCAGGTCAGGCACTGGAAGTTGATATAGAAGGTATCCGCATCCACCGTATCCCCGGCGAACACCCACCACACCGTGTCGCCGATCGCAATAATGCCATCGTCAATGAAACCGAATTTTTCCAACCAGAGGACTGATCCGCACCCCACGATCGTATTCACGGAACAGGGAAGAACCACATAGAGAGGATCCGAGCGGCAATAGCGACAAGGGTAGCAGTTGGCCGCGCTCTTTACCGTGACGCTAAATTGTGCCACCGTGCCCGAACTGGCGCCCAGGTTTTGGGGATGAAAAGTAAGCGTGCCGATAACCAAGCAGCTATCCGGATCAAAGAGCCCATCCAATCCTGTATTCTGAATCACCGTCCTGTTCATCCGGTAGAGTTGCACGGGATTGCATAGATAGGTAATCTGAGGAACGGAGGCGTCGAAATCTCCAAGACCCGGGACTGGCCAGAGTCCCACTTCAACAGATTCCTGCACACAGAGGGGATATAGGCCGTCATTCGGCAGAGCAGCCCTCACCGTCACGATCAGGCTGTCGGTGGGCACGTCAATGACACCGTTGATGCCGGCTCCCAACGTGTCCTCCTTGCATACGATGGTTCCGCCATCGATGACAATCTGTGGCTGCGCCAGCGCAGATGGTCCGCCGAAAAGGCAGAGCGCCAACGCGCCAACGACAAATAGATAAAGAGCCTTGGATTTCATCTTGAAGCTCTCCTCGTTATGTGAAATTTTTCTAAATCCGAACAAACGACGGGAAGAAGTTCCCCGGGCTTCGTTAG
This sequence comes from bacterium, assembly GCA_043804575.1. Taxonomy (GTDB): domain Bacteria; phylum Electryoneota; class RPQS01; order RPQS01; family DYHQ01; genus JAZDIW01. The sequence continues at coordinate 4,053 of JAZDIW010000145.1, read as the reverse complement.
GAGGGAACGAAAACGAACTCGAAAAGACCGAGCATCGGACAGAGGCGGTCTCTTCATCTTGGTGAAGATCTTGCGATTTGGTCATTGGAACTTGTCCAGTCTGCAAAAGAAATAATCCCGATATTTCCTGCTTATTCCTGTCTTTCCCTTTGTTTGGGTTGGAATTGCGTCGGCAAAGAAAAGCTCCTGCGCTGCCTGGCCAATAGCCACGAAGCCGTCAGGAATCCCTAGCCTAAGTCCTTAAAAGTTCTATAACGCCTAAGAGTTCTTGCAATATAATCAATGAAAAAGAAATTGTCAAGAAAAAACTTTAGTTTTTCCAGCCCCAATCCCCGCGCGCCCGCAGCCCGAAAGGCTTGCAGGCCGCCAAAGAACGGCCCTCCGCCTCTCATCATAAGCCTTGCCAAACTCTATGTCGTTGAAAATCAATAAATTATATGACTATGCGGAACACTCGACTCAACAGATTACACTCAGACAAATAAGACTCCGGACGACCTTGGCGGCCACAATCGAAGAGACATTCGAAGGATCCCAGTGCGGAGCAAGCTCAACCACATCCCATCCAACAATTCTGCTCTCTTTCAATTCACAGAGCCAATTTTCTAATTGACAATAACTTATTCCACCCGGCTCGGGTGTTCCTGCGGCGGGAAAGCATCCCGGATCCAAGACATCCAAATCAACGGTTACATAAACCGGGCGAGCGCCTACCCAATCCCGCACTTGATTTCTGGGGCTGTCCGCCTCTATCATCTGGAATTCCCGTGCGAGCTGGAACTCCTCCAGGGTTCCCGAACGGGCACCTCCAAGCAAAATCCGTGACGGATGTAGAAAATCGGCAACACGACGAGTTACCGTGGCATGGCTCAGTTTGTCCTCTAAGTACTTGTCTCTCAAGTCGAGGTGAGCATCAAACTGAACCAGACACATATCCGGGAACTTGTCAAAGACCGTCTGAACTACAGGCAATGTAATCAGATGCTCGCCGCCTAAGGCAGCAGGAATTTGCCCAGCGGCCAGGACTTCTTTTGCCGCCTCTGCAATTTTTGCCAAAGCATCTGCTTTGTCACCGGGCGATAGCTCAATGTCTCCCAAGTCACAGAAGCTGACATCATCCAAGTCACATTTCAGCCGTGGGTCATAGGTTTCCAGAACTTGCGAAGCCTCGCGAATCGCCGGTGGTCCAAAGCGCGCCCCCGCGCGGTAGCTCGAAGTTCCGTCATAGGGGCATCCGAACAGAGCCAGCCGCGAGCGCTGCCCACCGTCCTTCGCACCCAAAAAGGGAGCCGTTTTCAGAAAGAGCGTCAAGCAAGGAGCCCTCTGGAAAATGCGGGGACGGCAAAGGCCGCCCGCTGGTGTTCCGCCGTGTAGTATTGGCAGGTGGCCGCAACTTCCTGCTGGCGCTTTTCATCCACCGAATAGGGGTCCACTCCATCCGACGCCCAAAGAAAATTCCAATAGCCTGTGGGGTAAGTGGGGATCGAAGCGCCGTAAAGCCGACAATCCTGAAAATGGTTTCCAAGCGCTTTCACGACTTTGCGAACAACATCCCGTTTCGAGAAAACAGTCTCGATCTGTTGCACAAAGGTTCCGTTTAATTGTAAGGCCCTCTTGATTGAGGCGAAAAAGGGCTCTTCGAAAAGGGCAACAGCCGGTCCCGTTGGATCCATTGTGTCACCAACGATAATATCATATTCTCCACTTTGCCGACTTATATAATCAACAGCGTCTTCAATGGTCACGGTAACCCGAGGATCAGAAAGGGAGGCCGTCATTTTCGGGAAGAACTCCTTGCATACGCGGATGACTTCTTCATCAATTTCACATAGGACTATTGATTTCAATTGAGGGTATTTGATAAGCTCCCGTACCGTCCCTCCGTCCCCGCCCCCTACGACGCAGACCCGTTGCGCGTCCGGATTTGCCTGCATGGGAGGATGGACCATCATTTCATGATAGACGAACTCGTCTCTTTCGGAAAACATGACATGGCCGTCCAAGAGGAGCATCCGTCCAAAGGCCTCTGTTTCTATGACATCAATTTTTTGAAACCGACTGCTGCGCGCACAGAGAGTTTTCGTCACGCGGAAAGAGAGCCTGTATCCCGAAATAAACTCTTCACTAAACCATAAGTCCATTTTTACTGCAAATTCTATAGTATGAAATGGGACAAAGAAAAAATCCCTTCTCCGGCGCGGCTACCTCGTCATGCCCAAAGCACGACCCCGGCAAAGGCCGTGGCTATTCTCTTGACTTCCGTCGCTATGCCGACGCTTTGGATTCGACGAGGTTTGTTTCCACGATTTTCAAAGGCATTTCGGACAAACTGGCGCGCCGTCTCTTCGCAGTCCTCGGCTCGGCCTTTCGCATGATATTCCATAATAATCCCCGGTTGGCTGTCGTCCTCGGGAACGCCAACGGCAACCGCCGCGGCGATGACCTCTCCGGGAAGTTCGCTGCTCTCGTAGGTGTAGGCAATCGGAACAAGGCATCCGAAGGGTAGTCTCAATGGGGCGATTTCCTCGGCACCCGGGGGTAAAATCGAGCTGACTCGAATGAGATTCGTATTGCCGATTCCCGCGGCCAGCAGAGCGTTGTCAAAAGAATTCAGGAAGGAAGGGCCCTCGGCACTGCCGCGAACGAAGAAATACTTGCTCGGTGTCGTAAAGATCATCAAAGGGCCATCTATACCGGTTTGTAGGAGAGCTTCTGGCCCTGGGCAACTTCGAGAATTCCCCGTTTCAATTCCATCATAGAAAAGGTGCTGGCCTTCAAGGCATGGCGCAGGTGCTCAAAGGCGATATCCGGATCGATCTCCTCGCCACAGGTGAAGAGGTCTACGGCGGCGTAGCCATACTCCGGCCAAGTGTGGATAGCCAGATGCGACTCCGCAATAACGACAACCCCCGACACTCCATGCGGTTTGAATAGATGAAACACTTCTTGAACAACCCTCGCTCCGCATGCGACGGCCGCATCGTGCATCGCACACTGAATCAGGGCGGCATCATTCAAGATGTCCGGACTGCAGTTGTAGTACTCGACGACAATCTGACGACCGAGAGCCTGCACCGCACCATTCTCCTTTTGTTAGCTACCTATAAGCGAATCCCCGCAGCGCGCTTGTCTATGATGTCCCAAAACGGCCACTTATTTTCCTCCCCTATGTGCTGTCCAAAGGGCATCCCTGCCTTGTTCCTTAGAACACAGGCGGCGTTGTCACCCAGACGAGCTTCGCCGTGCGTTTGCCCATGTTCTCCAGGTGGTGTTCCCGCGTTGCTTCAAAATAGAAGCATTCCCCTGTGCGCGCTCGGAAGGACTGTGTTCCGAAGCGGATCGTAATTGTCCCCTGCACCACGAAACCGAATTCTTCCCCTTGGAAAGGGGGAATGGGTAGAGTCTGCTGGCCCGGCGCCAGCGCCACAAGCGCTGGTTCCATCCTACGGTTCGTAGCGCCGGGAATCAGCAACTCGAAAGACTGAATCCCGGTATCGGTCAAAGCAGTGCGCTGCCCGGCTCCGTAAACAATTGGTTCTTCAGGCTCTTCGGCAAAAAAATCCGTGACTCGTACATTCAGCACCTGAAGGATGTCGAGCAGACTGTCAACAGAAATAGAGGTCTGGTCGCGCTCCAATTGTGAGATGAATCCCTTCGTGAGGTCGGCTCGCTCCGCCAACTCCTCTTGAGTTAAATCACTGGCTATTCGAAGATTACGGATTTGCTCGCCTATCTTCACGCCGACCTATGACAGTTTATTAAACCGGCCGTTCAGTATAGTAAGCCCATAATATAATATCTCAAAGGAAAAAATCAAGAGTTTTTTTGACTTTTTTCCCTCTCAACAACCTGTTTTTCCGAGAAGAGCGATAACTCTTTATTAAACAAAGGAGAACAGTATATCAAACCTACTGCGCTTTCTTGGAGGGGTAAAATCTGCCCTTTTCCTCTGTCCCCTTCCCCGCTTTCGCACCTCATGCCAGTGCTGTCGAACATAGGCTTCCAGCGAATCAGCTTTCGTCGTTTGGGACTGGCCAACACGCTCCTGCGTGT
>JAZDIW010000144.1:0-3415 GCA_043804575.1 bacterium | reverse complement strand
CCTTCCGCCTCGCATACATCGTCGAATCTCTCGAGGACTTCTGCGATGTGATGGTGAACTTCAAAGCGATACGGGGCGGGATTCACGCCCAGCTCGCGCAACTTTGCGAGTTTCGCTCTCCGCGCCCGCAGAATTTGATTCAAATCCGGCTCGACGCCGCCGGAGACTGAAGGAGGATGAGTCTCTTCCATAATTCTATTCGTAAATTCGGGGAACCCGCCCCGTCAATAAGATCGACAATTCATACGGAATCATATCGGCGAGCTTGCACAATTCCCAGAGCGGAATCTCTTCGCTGCCCTGTTTCCCCCAGAGAATCACCTCTTCGCCGACAGGATAATAATCATCGCCCAAATCCACCATGACTTGATCCATGCAAACGGCACCGACCACGGGGTAGCGCTTGCCGCCGATGAGCACGGGCGCTCTGTTCGACAGCGCGCGCGGATAGCCGTCGCCATAGCCAATCGGAATCGTCGCCACCCAACTGTCGCTCGCAGCGTGCCAAGTCAATCCGTAGGAAATCCCATCGCCTTTGCGCACTTTTTTAATATAGACAATTTCCGAGCGCAGGGACATCGCTGGCATTAGAGCGAGTTTCTCGGACAGATTCGGAGACGCATGCTGGCCGTAGAGCGCAAGTCCCGGCCGCACCATCGTAAATTTTGATTCGGCGAAATTGATCAGTCCCGCGCTATTGGCAATGTGTACGAGCGGCGCTTCGATTCCCATAGACTTCGCCAAATCCAGGCATTCATTGAATCGCTTTATCTGCTCTCGCGCGAAAGACATGTTATTTTCTTCTGCCGTTGCGAAATGAGAATAGATGCCCACAATTTCAAGCTGCGGCAGCTTGGCGACGGCTTCAAAGAGCATGCCTGCCGTGCGAAAGTTCTGACCAATGCGGCCGATGCCTGTGTCAATTTTCAAATGCACGCGAGCGCGCTTGCCTGTGCGCACCGCCGCCTCGTGAATCGCGCGCGCTTTAAAGACCGAGCTGGCCGTCATCTCGAGATCAAGATCGAGGAAGTGATGAATCTGCTGGCCGACAATGCCGCCGAGCACAAGAATCGGTTCCCGAATTCCTCCGCGCCTGAGTTCGATTCCCTCTTCGAGAAATCCGACGCCAAAATAGTCCACGCCGAGCGCGGAAAAGAGCCGCGCGCAAGTCATCAGCCCATGACCATAGCCGTCCGCTTTCACCACCGCCATGAGCTTCGCGGGTTTTGCCAGCTTCTGCACCGCTTTGAAATTGTGCTCCAGCGCAGCGACGCTCACGCGCGCAACAGTCGGCCGATGTGTCTCCGGCACCGGCTTCTGCAAATACGATTTATCCGTGAAAGTCTGAATTTGCTCTGTAGTCATCCGATCTTTGCCTTGCAGTCTCAAGCATCCTCTACCAAGAGCAGTGTTGCCGTATCGGTAAGGGCTCTTGCCATGTGCTTGCCCTTTTCTCCCGCGGGGATAAAGAGGCCGTCGCCGGATTTGAAGATGATGAATTTTCCGCTGAAATCTATCTCGAGTTCTCCGTCAAGAACACACCCAATATGTCCTTTGGTGCACCAGTCGGGCTCAACAAACTCCTTTGAGAATTCCACCAAACGGAGCTGTTTCCCGCCTTGCTTGCAGGTCTTGGAGCGAACGCCGACTGCCGGTGTGTTCCACGGCATCGCTTCAAAATCAACTCGATACTGCGGAGAAGAGGGACCAGAATCAATTCCACCATTGTGAGACAATTCTTCGGGTTCTTCAAGCTCCATTTCCGGGGCGATTTTGCATAGGTACTCTCCCAGTAGCTTCGAACACTTCCGAGTGGTCTCATAGACAGAAGGCGTGATTTGACTAAGATCTTTGAGAATAGAGTGCGCTTTCCAGCGGGGATCCATCAATCCAATATTGTCAACGCGGCCTGTCGACAGACTGTCAATGGCGTCCCGGAGGCTATTCCACATCGCATTGAGATATGAATGGTTCTCAAATGCTTGCAGTATTTTTCTCAGTATTTCTGGATCGCCTTGCAGACGCTGCGCCGCAATTTCAAATGTCCTCTCTACGGCCATTGTGGGGACGCGAAAACTGGGAGCTCTGTCAAAGAACGTATTCTTCTCAATGCTCTCCTTGATGCTCTCACAGCAGGTGAAGCCCTCTTTGATCCGTTGGCAGCAGACGAGAAAATGCTGATGCAGAGCAACGAGCACGGCAATCTTCTCTTGCCGCTCCCGTTCCGCGTCCCTTCTCTGAGTGTCTTTCTTCTGAAGGAAATACAGGCGGATTGACCAGATGACCGCAACTGTGGCCGCAACAAACAGCAACGAATTCACGATTTCCGAAAACAATAGGATTTCTCCGAAAAGTTGCATAGTGCCCCCCTTAGACTACGATGAATCTTTCGAGTCCTTTCTTTTCGACCCCAACAGCAAATACGCCCGCACGAACTCATCAAGCTCGCCGTCCATCACCGCCTGAACATTCGATGTCTCGACATCCGTGCGGTGGTCTTTCACCATTTGATAGGGATGGAAGACATAGGAGCGAATCTGATGGCCCCAGGCGATATCGGACTTTGTTTCTTCCATCTTGTCAATGCGCGCGCGCTCTTCGTCGAGCCGCTTCTGGTAGAGCTTCGCCATCAGCATTTTCATGGCCGATTCGCGATTGCGAAGTTGCGAGCGCTCGGTTTGGCAAGTAACCACGATACCCGTCGGATTATGCGTCAACCGCACGGCGCTGTCCGTCTTGTTCACATATTGGCCGCCCGCGCCGGACGCGCGGAAAGTCGCCATGCGAATATCTTCGGGCCGAATGACGATGTCGGGAACTTCTTCGACTTCGGGATAGACAAAAACGCTGACAAATGAAGTGTGCCGCCGCGCGCCCGCGTCGAAAGGAGAGATGCGCACGAGACGATGAATCCCGATTTCCGCGCGCGAAAAACCGTAGGCATATTCGCCGGTCACTTCAATCGCGGCCGTCCGGACGCCTGCTTCCTCGGCGGGCTCGAAGTCCATCACTTCCGCTTTCCATCCGCGTCGCTCGAACCAGCGCATATACATACGAAAAAGCATCCCGGCCCAGTCAGCCGATTCGGTGCCGCCCGCGCCGGGATGCAATGTCATAATCGCATTGCGAGCATCGTCAGGGCCCGAGAGCATCGTCCGAAACTCCAGTGTCTCGAAGGCCGAAACGAGCTGCCGATGTTCTTTTTCCAATTCATGCTGCGCCGACTCGTCGCCTTGTTCCGCGGCGAGCTCGGCATAGAGCTGTAAGTCGGAGAGCGATTTCTCCAGCTCAGCGTATTTCTCGACCCACGAGCGATGCTCGGAGAGCGTCTTTAGAGCGCCTTGCGCCCGCTGATTGTCGCTCCAAAAATCATCGGCGGCGGCGTCTTGCTCGAGCCGCGCAATTTCTTTCTGCC
>JAZDIW010000143.1:0-2894 GCA_043804575.1 bacterium | reverse complement strand
GAAACCATTCTATTCACCTACTATTGTGAGGAGGACCTATGGAACGCAAATCATCCGGATCGCCAAAAGGCGCAAGAAACACGTTCATTGCGGCCGGGGTGCTTTTGGCCATAGCGTGTGTCGTGTACTTTTCCTTCTATTTTCCGCCTGTCTCGAGTGAAACAGCGACAGGAACGATCGGGGCGGTAAAGAAGTACAATGCTCAGCAGATTGCCGAGAAAGATGTGTTACTCGAAGGCCAATCCGTCGCCCCGTTCATGGCTGATGCTGCCACGCTGGAGGGGGTGGGAAAGGTGGGCGAGAACGCGAAAGACTTCGCGCGAATGATCGATGATGACGGCAAGATGACGGCGGCAATGAAACCTCTTGCGGATGCAGCGCGAGCGTTGGCCGCCCGGGCAGAAGCCGTGAAAACGCTCGGAAGAAGCGAAGATGCGGGGAAGTTTGCTGAAGCAGCGAAGGATTTGGCCCGCCAGATTGAGGAGGCCAAGGTTTCTGGGAAGACTGCGGAGGCCATGAAGATGCAGGAAAGCGCCAAGATCCTTGCAAAGTCGGCTGAAGGTGTCAGTGCGGCTCAATTGGCCAATGAAGCAAAGATCCTTTCTGAAGGCGCCCGCGGGATTGCGCGTACGGCCGATGAGATGAGAACTCTTGGCAAGAATGTCGAGGCAGCCAAGCTGGATGCGGCAGCCAAAGATTTGGGGATGTATGCCAAGGCAGTGGCGGCCAACGGCCGCACGTTCGAAGCCGCGAAGTTAGCAGAGCGCGCTGCTGATCTCGGAATGGTCGCGAACGCCTTGAAAGCCGAAGGGAAGACCGAACTTGCGAAATCCCTTCAGGAAAGCATGAAGGATGTAGCGCGTGTTGCTGATGCAGCGAAAGTGATCGGGACATATCAAGATGCCGCACGGATCATCGAAGGAGCGCGGGATTTGGCAAGGTCCGCCGAAGAGCTGAAGGCTGAGGGGAAGACGGGGGATCTTGCCCGGCTCGCCGAAAGTGCGCGTGAATTGGAGCGGGTAGGACTGGCGATGCGCATGAGCGGCAAGGTGGCCGAGGTGGGGCGCTTTGCAGAACTCTCGAAATCACTCGGAAAGTTCTCCGAAGCCCTGAAACCTGAAGCCAAGTCAGCGGAATATATGAAGATGCTGGATGGCGCAAAATCACTTGCCGGACGGGTGGAGTTGTTTGCCCGGCAGACCGACGGAGTGCGCGCCATCGAGGGCAGCAAATCACTCGAGGCTGCAAAAGCAATCGAAGGGGCGCGATCGTCGGCCGAATAGGCTCCTGCGCCCTGGCTTCTTCAACCCACTAAGTTCTGGGGACGTCCTCTTCCGAGGACGTCCCCGTGGTTTTTTGTCCATTTCTCCTGGCCACCATGTCTCTTCGGCGTTCCTGTCTGTTTGCATGCTGCTTGATCCTGCCGCTGCAACTTCAGGCACAATTTCTCACCGTCCGCACGAGCGATCTCCAGCTTATCTATTATGACCGATCGCATTCGTATGTCATCCCGCATCTAATCCGCTCTTTCGAAAACTCACTCCGTTTTCACCGCATGTTTTTCGACTACCATCCCTCGGAGCCGATAGCAGTCCTGCTGGAGGACTTCGATGATTACGGGTATGCGGGTGCGACCAGCGTGCCGTTCAATTACCTGCGTCTGGGCATAGAACCGTACCGGTACGATTTCGACACTGCCCCCACGAACGAGCGTTTCAACTGGGTGATGAATCACGAGTTGCTGCATATCGTGGCATCAGACAAAGCTTCTCCCGGCGACCGCTTCTTCCGTTCCCTTTTCGGCGGAAAGGTCTCACCGATTGCCGAACATCCCATTTCCATGCTCTACAGCTATTTCACAAACCCCCGGAAGTATTCCCCGCGGTGGTATCACGAGGGGATGGCGGTCTTCATGGAAACGTGGATGGCGGGCGGGATCGGCCGCGCTCTCGGGGGATGGGATGAGATGGTGTTTCGAACGATGGTACGCGACAGCAGCTACATTTATGATATTGTGGGGCTGGAATCGGAAGGAACCACAATTGACTTTCAGGTAGGGGCGAATTCGTATCTTTACGGGACCCGGTTCATCAGCTATTGCGGACTCCTTTACGGTCCGGAGAAGGTGATTGCCTGGTGTTCCCGTTCGGACTCCAGCAGCGCTGATTTCAGTTCGGCATTTTCACGGGTGTTTGGACGATCGTTGGACGATGAGTGGGGAAGGTGGATAGCGTGGGAGCGACGGTTTCAGAAATCCAATCTCGATTCCATAGGTCAGTTTCCTGTGACACGCGGTCGACGGCTCTCAAGCCGGGCCCTGGGCTCGCTGTCGCGCGCATTTTATGATCCCGTGCATCGAAGCATCTATGCGGCAATAAACTATCCCGGCCAGCTTGCGCACATTGCCGCAATTGACGTCGATACGGGTGAGTTACGGAAGATCTGCGGTGTCCAGACACCCACGCTCTATTCCGTCTGTTCCCTTGCCTACGATTCAGCGGACGGGACGCTCTTCTATACAACGAACAACAGTCATGATTGGCGCCACCTGCACGCCGTCTCCGTTCGCACCGGGGCGTCGCACCGACTGATTGAGAACGCACGCACCGGCGATCTGGTGTTCAACCCGGTGGACAAATCACTCTGGGGCGTCAGGCACAGCATCGGAATCTCTACAATCGTGAAGATTCCTCCGCCGTACACAGAGTGGTACACGGTGCTGCCTCTCGACTACGGGAAGGAGATATTCGATCTTGACATCTCGCCGGACGGATCGTGGCTGGTGGGATCATTCATTGAGATTAGCGGAAGGCAAACGCTGGTCCGCCTTTCGATCCCAAAACTTCTCGAAGGGAAGGGTGAACTCGATACCCTCCTGGAGTTTGAAAACAACA
>JAZDIW010000142.1:0-3219 GCA_043804575.1 bacterium | reverse complement strand
TTCACCATTTCTTCCATCGTCTGCGGGACTTGGCCATCGTGATTCTCGATAAGAGCCTTGCAGAGTCCGCGCAGCGATTTCGCCTTATTGTGAAAAAAGCCTGTCGGTCGAATGGCTTCCTCCAGCTCTTCCAGAGGAATGGCCAAATAATCTTCGGGCTTGCGATATTTCTTGAAGAGAGACTTCGTTACGGCATTGACCCGCTCGTCCGTGCATTGGGCTGAAAGAATCGTCGCGACGAGAAGCTCAAAAGGGGAAATGTGGTGCAGCGCCGTGGTCGCGCGCGGATAAGCTTCAGTTAGACGCTGCCATATCTTCAGCGCGCGCGCCTTTTTGTCTTCGGCCGCGCTTCTCTTCCTTTTTTCTGGCACGCTTGCTCCCTTCACAAAGACGACGCAAAGTTTCACGAAGTGCCGGTTCTTCCAGCCCTCGAGCCACGAATTTCCCCTCATGCGCCACGGAGATTTTGCCCGTTTCTTCCGAGACGACAACCGCAATGCAATCGAGCTCTTCCGTCACACCCAATGCGGCCCGATGGCGTGTGCCGAGTTCCGAGTCAATATGGGGATTCTCCGTCAAGGGCAAAAGACAACGGGCCGCTTCCAAAGTCGTTCCGGTGATTACAACGGCGCCATCGTGAAGCGGCGTGCGAGGATGAAAAATAGACAAAAGGAGTTCCGGTGTCACTTCGCCTTGAATCCGAACGCCCCCTTCCGTGATGGAGCGGATATTCGAGTTGCGCTGAATGACAATCAGCCCGCCGGTGTGCCGATGGGAAAGCTCCGCGGCGGCGCGGGCCACGGCATCCAGCGTGCGTGCACCTTCCGCCTTGAAGAGAACACGCACCAGGCGGCTTTGTCCGAGCTGCATCAAGAATCGGCGCAATTCCGGTTGGAAGAGAATCACGAAGGCGATGACCCAAACGGTCGTTATACTCTGAACGAGCCAGCTTGTGCCGCTCATGTTCAGCGCCTGGGCGGCAATGGCGAAGAGAAAGAGAATCAAGAGCCCCGCAAACATCTGCGTCGCCCGCGTCCCGCGCATAATCTGGTAGAGCTTCCAAAAAACGAAAGTCACCACCAGAATATCGAGCACATCAATCAGCGTGACGGGTATGAAAACTATGCGAAAAAGTTCCATGAATGAAGCGCCGCAAAAAGGCTAATAAGTGTGGAGACCGCAGAGAGAATCCCCCCTCGCTTAGTCTAAAATACCAAATTTCGCGCCAAGAAGCAACTTTCATGGCTCTGGCGGGAGAGTGGTTTCCTCCGAACAATGCGTTTCATGCTTGAGAGAGTCTTGGTGCCCTCTTGCGGGCATGTAAAGCAGGCAAACCAGCTTCAGCGGATTTGTTTTTCAATGAAGTTTGCGCGTTGTCGAATGCGCTATCGGCTACCCTTGAAGTCGTAGCGCCCAGCTTGCTGGGCTATGAAACCGTACGATAACGTCTCCCGTTACCGGCGGTGTCATCTTCGTAGAGGGCAACGGCGCGTGTGGTAGGAAGCTCCTGCAGCATCAGGGCCCAGCAAGCTGGGCGCTACGCATTTCGTTTGCCTCACCACATCATCGGCTCGGACTCGCCAAGTCCACAGGCGGCGCGGGCGTGACGGTTTGGTGAGATTCGGCCATGGAACGGGATGTAAGCGCGGAATATTGAGGGATGACAGTCACGGGGCAACGACAGACCAAGCGAGATACTGCCAATCCACTGACGAAGCCGATGAGCAGTACTGCGGCCATGCGCACCACAGCTCTCCACACAGAAGGGCGATGAGAGCGGAAGGGCAGAGAGATGGGCTCCACTTCCGGTCGTACTCCGGCGATAGTCGCAATGTCGCGGCGCAAACGCGCCAACTGCCCGCGGCATGCATCGCACGCGTCCAAATGCTCGCTGATTGCCTGCACCTCCGCGTCATCGCAAGTCTCCAGTGCAAACTTCAGCAGGTCGTCTTCCGTCACATGCATTCTTCCAACACTCCCTTCACTTTCAGCCATTCGCGGCATTGCTTCACAGCATAGAATAGGCGCGACTTGACCGTTCCCAACGGCACGCCGGTCAGTGCGGCAATCTCCTCGTACGAGTGATCCCCATAGAAGCGCAACACAAGTGTCGTGCGGTGCGCGTCGTCCAGTGCATGAATTGCTCTGATCACCAGCCGCTCCCGCTCGCTTCGCACGATTTGCTCCAAGGCAGACGGTGACTCATCTTCTAACGAATGGCTTTCGATATCCTGATAACGTCCTGTTCGCCGATGTTCCTTGAGCGCAAAGTGATAGACAATTGTGGTGAGATAGCCCCTCAGCGTGCCCCGTTTGGGAGCAGGATTGGCCTTCAGCAGCTGCACGAAAGCTTCCTGTGCCGCGTCTTGAGCGAAATCGGCGGAGCCCGTCAGAAGAAGCGCGAGGGCGGCAAGACGCGACAGATGCCGCTCGGTCAGCCGTCGCCACGCCGCTTCATCGCCGTGCCGAGCCTGCTCCAGATCTCGCCAATCGTCGCTCACTTCCTAAGTCCCTTGCGTGCACACCACTCGCTCAGCTCGGGCACGGACTTTGACTGACACCAGTATTGATTCAATTGATCCGCCGCTTCGGCCTTCAGAATGGGCAGCGCATGTGCATCGTACCAGCGCAGCAGCGCGGGTTTCATATCGAGGCAGTTCTCGTCTATGGCGGGTAGTAGATTTGCGAGTCCGTAGGCGTAGTTCACCATCATCATCCGCCCGGCATCGTTGCCGGGAGAGTGCCGAAGCCGCCAACTGTCCAGTCCTCCTGCGCGAAAGGAGGAAATCCAGCTATTCAGAACTGCGCGGAGTTGCTCGCCGTAGGATTTCTGAGTCGCCGTGGCCAAAATCACCAGTCCCAGATCCCGTCCTTTTTCCTGAAACCGCTTGAGTGGTTCGGTGATGCTGAGAGTCTTGGAGAAATACACCGGCCGCCCGGTACGCTCTGCCGCCTCGATAATCCGGATGATGAGCGTATCCCCAAACAGTCCCGCAGAGGGATTGGGAGGCTGCTTCGTTGCGCTCTTTAAGATAGACTCTCGAAGATTGTCCAGTTCGCTCTTGCCGATGAAGCGAGGCGGGCCGTGTTCAATGACATAGAGCGGGTACCATTCGGTGTTGAGGAGGCTTCGGTTGACGATGGAGACATCGGGTCGCACTTTGGCGATGCGCGTGAGAATCCAGCCCGGATAGGTGTCGTTATCGCCGTTCGTGATAA
>JAZDIW010000141.1:0-2669 GCA_043804575.1 bacterium | reverse complement strand
GTTTGATTCGTCACGACGGCAATGATGAGGAGCTGCGCAAGCTGGCTATCAAAACGATGCAAGCCGTTGGCGCCGGCCACACTTTCTGCATCTTCATGCGGAATGCCTATCCAGTGAATGTTTTACCAGCAGTGAAGGCTTGCTGCGAGGTTTGCTGCATTTACTGTGCGACGGCCAATCCCCTGCAGGTCATTGTTGCGCAGGGCACGAGCGGCCGCGGGATTGTCGGCGTGATTGACGGTTCATCACCCACGGGAGTGGAAGCGGAGGAAAACATTCGCGAGCGCCTCGGATTCTTGCGCAAGATCGGCTACAAACGCGGCTAAGGGCCGGGAAGGAATTCAAATGCCTCGCACCGGAGAACACATCTACGACCTTATCGGCCAAACGCCGGTCGTGAAAGCCCAGCGAATCGTCGGGCCGGAAGATGCGGCGCTTTGGATGAAATTGGAGGCGTATAATCCGGCGTTTTCGGTGAAGGATCGGATTGGGCTTTCCATGATTGAAACGGCGGAAAAGAGTGGGAAACTGCGACCCGATGGAGTCGTCATCGAGGCAACGAGCGGCAACACGGGAATCGGACTGGCGATGGTTTGTGCGGCGAAGGCCTATCGCTGCATTCTCGTGATGCCGGATACGATGTCCATAGAGAGACGCAAGCTCATGCAAGCGTACGGTGCGGAGCTTGTTTTGACCGCGGGTTTTTTAGGTATGAAAGGAGCGGTCGAGGCGGTGGAGAAACTGGCGGCGCAAACGGCGAATTCGTTCGTTCCGAACCAGTTTGACAATCCGGCGAATCCCGAGGTGCACTATCGCACGACGGGTCCTGAGATTTTCGAGCAGGTGCCCGGACCGATTGATGCCGTTTGCCTCGGCGTCGGGACCGGAGGAACGATCACAGGCGCGGGACGATTTCTCCGAGAGAAATATCCGAGTATGAAGATTTTTGCCTGCGAGCCGAAGGATAGTCCGCTGCTTTCCGAAGGTCGGGCAGGGCCGCACAAGATACAAGGCTGGGGACCGAATTTCGTTCCGCGAGTGTTGGATACGATGATCTATGACGAAGTGCTGACGGTGCGCAAAGACGACGCTTTCGATATGGCGCGCAATTTGGCGAAGCTCGAGGGCATTTTGGCCGGGATTTCTTCCGGAGCGGCGGCGCTGGCTGCAACTCAAATTTGCCGTCGCTTGGGGAAAGGAAAAACCGTTGTGACGCTGCTTCCCGACACGGGAGAGCGATATCTTTCGATGGAACTTTTTCCTTATAACGAACCTCGAAAAGATTTTGATCTATGAGCCTGAGTAACCGCCTATTGGTGGCAGGGATTCCTTTGGTTCCCAAGCCCATCGTGGGTTTTTTCTCTCAACGCTATATTGCCGGTGACAAACTGGAAGACGCCGTGCGCGTTGTGCGCGAACTGAATCGCGACGGCATGATGGCGACGCTCGATGTTTTGGGAGAGGAAGTAAAGTCGAGAGAAGAAGCTCGCGCGGCGGCGGACACCTACAAGAAGGTCTTGGCGGTCATTCAGTCGGAGAAACTCGATGCGAATGTCTCCGTGAAGCTCACGCAGATGGGCTTGAAGCTCGACCCGAAATTCTGCCGTGAGATTTTTCGTGAGGTCGTTCGCGAAGCGCGCGAGCGCGGCATTTTCGTCCGCATGGACATGGAGGATTCCGGTTGCACCGAGGAAACGCTCGCGATGTATGACGAGCTGCGCCGTGAGTTCTCCCTTGTGGGAGTCGCTCTGCAAGCCTATCTGCGCCGAACGGTCTGCGATGCCGATTCGCTGCTGAGAGATGGGAAAGCGAATTTTCGCCTCTGTAAGGGGATCTATGTTGAACCTCGCCTGATTGCCTACAAGAACAGAGAGCTGATTAATCGCAATTTCACGCTCGCGTTGGAACGGATGTTGCAAGGTGGAGCGTATGTAGGAATCGCCACGCATGACGAACGGCTCGTTTGGGAGGGAATGCGACTGGTGCGCGAGCTGGGATTGCCCCAAGACCGCTACGAGTTTCAAATGCTTCTGGGTGTGGACGCGGAGCTTCGGAGAATCATTTTGGCGGCCGGACATCGCTTGCGCATTTATGTGCCCTTCGGGGATAAATGGTATCCGTACTCCATGCGGCGGCTGCGCGAGAATCCCCAAATCGCAAAATATGTCTTACAGAACATCTTTCACCGGGCGTAGGCCGAGGCACGAATGGATTTGCCGGAAGAATACTCGGATGCCTTTCTCTGCGGGGATTGTTTCAAAATTCTGCCGAAAATTCCCAGTCAGAGCATTGACCTTGTTCTCACGGATCCTCCTTACGGAATCGACTATCAATCCAATCGGCGGGTCGCGCGAGAGAAGCTGCCGAAATTTGCAGGAGATGTGGATCTGTCGTGGCTGCCTCAGTTTGTCAGCGAAGTTGACCGCGTGCTGAAACCGGATCGCCACTTTTATTGCTTCACGCGCTTTGACACCTACCCCAGTTTCTACAAAGAGATCTCCTCTCGCTTCAAGATAAAGAATTGTCTGATTTGGGTCAAAAACAATCACGGTTCAGGCGACCTCAAAGGTGCTTACGCGCCGCAAAGCGAGATGATTATCTTCGCCGTCAAGGGCAAGCGCGAGCTTTTCGGCCCGCGCGAGTCGGATGTGCTGCAGTATGACAATGTT